>DASYVY010000393.1:0-7080 GCA_035936535.1 Thermomicrobiales bacterium
GTGCGGTCCGTCGATCCACCGTCCACAACCAGGATCCCGGTCACGGCAGCCGGCTGCGCCATCAGGCCCTGAAGGCATGGCCAGAGTCGAGCCTCCTCGTTCAGGACCGGTACGATCACCGTGACCGCTCCTGTCGATACATCGGAACCCGACGCCGTCGGAATGCGCGCTCCTGATGCGGTGACCGCCAGCCGGACCGCCACGCGGGCGGCCGCCACGGTCTGCCCGATAATCAGCAGCAGCAACGCGACCGAACGCAACCGCGTCACCTGGCGCTCTCCACTCCCGTGACAGCGAGAGCCTCCGTGACGATCGCCCGGGTTATCAAATCCCGGACAGCAAGCCAACTCGGAAAGGCATCGAAGGGAAGCATATGATTGCCGGCGATCTCATGATAGGCAATCAGTTTCCGGGTCTTGCCGACGAGCCGTCGGGTATCCCCGGGCAGGGTGACCGTGTCCTGATGCCCCTGGATGATCACCGTTGGCACCTGGAGCGACGCCATGGCGCGCTCGCCCTCGATGCCGATCCTCCGCAGCTGATCCAGCATCGCCAAAGACATGCCGGAGCCGGTTCGCAACGATTCCTGAACCGCCGGATCGCTCACGTCAAGGCCGGGCATCGTCCGCCGGAACCAGTCCAGAGTCCCGGGATCCGAGAAATCCGTCTTCTCGAACGGGGCGAGTTCCTTCCGGAAATGCTTGACCAGGGGAAGGACGACCGAGCGCCTGTCCGCCATCCTGACATGGGGAGCCAGCAGGACCAAAAGATCGGGCGGATGCACGGCTGCCTGCAGGAGCGCGACCGCCCCGCCCATGGAAAAGCCAATCAGGATGGTCCGATCGTATTGCCCGACATGCTCCCGCCAGTGTTCGACGGCGGAATCCTTCCAGATCTCCGCGGTCATCTGACCCAGCTGCCCGATCTCCGGACCCATTCCCCGCAGCAACATGGCGTGCGCGTCGATGCCCAGATCGGTCAACACCTGCGCGAGCGGGCGCATCTCGTCGGGCGTACCGGTGAAGCCATGCACCAGCAAGGCGCCGGTCCGGTGATCGCCAATCCGTTCATGGAGCATCGAGAAGGGCCGGAATCGTTCCTGTTGATACCAGTCGTTCATTCGTCTCCGGGTCTCTCCTGGTACGAGGGCTGCTCATGCGTATCGTGCATCCGCACCGCACGCTTCCACGATTGCGCTTCATACTGACACAAACGCGGATTGCCCTGTCGCACGCACACGGCGGTCCCGGGGCATTCATGCCGCGCATGCGTGTCCGCCGTCCCAGGTTGCTTGCTGGCATCGCGCTCACCGGAAATGGATCCTTCCATGCGTATCGTTGTGATCGGCAGCGGCTTCGGGGGCCTCGCCGCGGCCATTCGTCTGTCCGCTCGTGGGCATGACGTGACGATTCTCGAGAAGCGCGACGCGCCGGGGGGACGGGCCTACGTCTACCGGCAGGATGGCTTCACGTTCGATGGCGGCCCAACGGTCATCACCGCTCCGTGGATGCTCGGGGACCTGTTCAGTCTGGCCGGGAAAGACATCGACGATGCGCTTACCATCGTTCCGATCGACCCGTTCTATCGCATCTTCTTCGACGACGGCTCGTCGTTCGACTACAGCGGCGACGCGGAGCAGATGGAACGGAGAATCTTCGAGCTGACCGGGTCGCAGGCCGATGTCGAAGGCTACCGAACCTTTGTCGGCATGTCGGAGAAGATCTTCGACAAGGGGTTCACCGAGCTCGTCGACCAACCGTTTCTCCACGTGTCGGACATGGTCAAGGTCACGCCAGACCTCATCCGCCTTCAGAGCTATCGGACCGTGTCGGGCCTGATCGGGCGCTACGTCAAGGACGAGCGCCTGCGGCAGGTGCTGAGCTTTCACCCGCTTCTGGTCGGCGGCAACCCGTTCCAGACGACGAGCATCTATACGCTGATCCATCATCTCGAGCGAACGTGGGGCATCTGGTTCGCGATGGGCGGCACCGGGGCGATCGTCGACGCCCTGGTCCGGCTGTTCACCGACCTCGGCGGCACGATGCGACTCAACGCCGAGGTCGGAGAGATAGAGTTGGGCGATGGACGCGCCACCGGCGTCATGCTTCGGGACGGCGAGGTGGTCGATGCGGACGTCGTCGTCTGCAACGGGGATGTGGCGGGGGCCTACCAGTCCCTGCTGCCCGCCAGCGCCCGCCGGAAGTACACGGATCGCCGCCTGGCGAGGATGCGGTACTCGATGTCGCTGGTAGTGATCTACTTCGGGACGGATCGCCAGTATCGGGGAACGGATGGACCGGCGATCGCCCATCACGACATCATCCTCGGTCCGCGGTACAAGGAGCTGCTTCAGGACATCTTCCGTCGCAAGCACCTCGCGGATGACTTTTCGCTCTACCTTCACATGCCGACGATCACCGATCCCGCGCTCGCCCCACCCGGATGCGAGGCGTTCTACGTGCTGGCGCCGGTCCCGCATCTGGGTGGCACGACCGACTGGGCCCAGGCGGCGAAACCGTATCGCGACCGGATCATGGGATTCCTGGAAGACCGGTACCTGCCCGGGTTGTCCAGGCACCTCGTCACCGAGCACATGATCGATCCCCGGCATTTCCAGGGCACGCTCAACTCGTACCTGGGGTCCGCGTTCTCGGTCGAGCCGATTCTTACCCAGTCCGCTTGGTTCCGTCCCCACAACCGTTCGGAGGAGATCGAGAATCTCTATTTCGTGGGCGCGGGAACGCACCCGGGAGCGGGGCTCCCGGGTGTGCTCAGCTCCGCCAAGATCGCCGACGACCTGATCGCGGAAGGTACCGCGTCGAGCTAAGAGTTAGCGGCAACAGGCGCGGGCCATACCTGAACCCGACCGCCAGAAACTGCTGAAGGCGCGAGGGTTGTGTTTGCGGCTACCGCAGACACACTCTCCCTTTTGACGCAAGCTCGACAACCACGATATGCGTTGTCGTGTCTGGTTCAGCGGCACCGGACCAGCATTGCCGAAGCGGCGTAGTGGCCGATACAAACACGTGTGCCAGCCACCCGTCGCCACCGAAACGCTCGCCTTCGTGCGGCCAGGCGGGCTACCGCACGTTATCGCCGCGGACGTTCGTGCGGCCACGCCAGGCGCCGTTACCGGTCGAGAACCGGCGCTGATACCGGACTGGCTCGCGCAGCCCGTTGCTCCCATCATTTGTCCCGTTCGACGATTCGGCGGGAGCCGATTCCAGGATTCGGCCAGCAGCCACGACCTCCGCCTCATCCTCGGGCAGCGCATCATCTTCATCGTCGTAGAGGTAATCTTCGTCGCGGTTGTCATCGGCGACATCGACCGCCATGTCGGGTATGGCCTGGAGAACGAGCGGATGCTGAGCGTTGAGCTCGGTCGTTACCAACTCCTGACCCTGGCCGTTGATCGTCTGGCGCTTGGTCAGGATGCCCTTCCGCAGGAACTCCATGACCTTGGCCTCGATATGCTCGGACGGCAGCCGGTTCCGATCTAGGAACCGCCACAGCGTCCGGCTCATGTGGCTCTGGGTCGGAACGAATCCCTCGTGAAGCTGCTTGATGTAGGTATCGATCGCCTGGATCACCGCAACGTCGACATCCGCTGACTGGGTCATCTCGATCGTGTCGGATTCCCCCGCGGCGGCGACGAGATCGGGACTGATCGATCCTGGAACGCCACAGATCACGACACGCTTGCCGAGCCGGTTGCGCAGGGATGTAACAAGGCGGATAAAATCCTTGTCGCCCGTGAAAAGCAGGAAGATCTCGATATCCGGACGAACCAGCGCCGTGTTGATGATGTCGATGACGAGGTTGAGATCGGAGCGCGAGGTGATCTTGTCCCGGCCAGTGGCGTCCCGGCTGCGCTTGACCGGATAGTGATGCAGCTCGAAGCCCGCCACGTCGAGGCGCGTTCTCACATGCGGCGGATGTTGGTCGAAATCGGCATAGGCGCGCGCCACGGACATCAGCCCATACTGGAGCGCCTTGTCGCGCCAGGTCAGGGGGTCGGGCTCGCGACCGAAGGAATTGATCGTCGAATAGCGAATATTCTCGAAATCGATGAAAACCGCGACTTCCTTGGGAGCGGCGTCAGTGTCGCCTGGCCGGCTACCGTGTGCATCCGAAACCATATATTCCTCCGCTACCTGACGTGTGAGGTGATGCTCTCTTGCTCTATCGCGTTGACTACCGATGCTGGCCTATCACCATCAACGAACCCGCGCCCTTGCACGTGGGTGCCACTCCTCCCTTCCCGTGTCACTATCACCATGTCCATCGAAACCCGAAATCGCTCGCTATCGCCGGTCGTACGGAAGCATCCCGCATCCTGGGTCATATTCGCGTTGCCTATCGCAGCGATCCCGAATCAACATCCGCCGCACACCACGCCTACCGCGTGTCGATGTGAACGACGGTGAGGGTTCCGTGTCCGCGATCGTGACAAGCCCCTCTTCACACATTCTTTGCCGTATCCGCCCGAGCACATCGCGCCACGCAGGGTGGCGCCATCACGAGTGTACCACCGGCCGACTGCCAGGCTAATCGCCGGGAGTGCCAGTGGTCCCCGGAGACAGCGACGGCCCCTCGGGCTCGGGATCGATCCCGACGAAACCCGGTATCCCTGCCCCGGTCCTGTCTCGAAGCCGGGGGCTCATGGCGAGGATGTCGGACGATGCACTGGCACGAGCTTGGCAGCCGATTCCGGACAGGGGCTTGGACGACGGTAGCTGATGCGGTCAGAACCCTGGACCAATTCCAGGCCCTGAGCAGGCTCCCCAACGTCAACGCGGCACCTGCCCCAGGGGTCCTGGGCGCGGCTGCCCCACCGGGTGGCCACAGGAGGCTTACGGGACCAGCCCGTGGGTCTGCCGACAGGAGGTCCAAGGGAAGCCTAACGCTCGCTAATCCTCTATCCGGAGTCCAAATCTGACGCACCGGCACGGGCGCGGAGGGCGTGGACTCCTTGCCTTCCCTGCGCCGGTTCGCCGCAAGTGGGCAGGTGCGCCTCACGGCGCGCCCAGCCGTCTGTCACCGCATCCCTTGCCTGTGTCGACACAGCCCCACATCCGCGCCTCGAAGCGCTCTCCGCCTCCGAGAATCGGCGGAGAGTCCCCTCTGGAGGCGCCTCCATGGACCTGCGATCTATGATTCGGCCGCGATCACGGCCGCGCCGATCACGCCGGAGTTGTCCCCAAGCGCCGCGCGGACGATCTCCACCTCGCTTCCGGCACTGGGAAAGGATTCGCGGCGGGTGATCCGCGCGGCTGTCTCGAAGAAGACATCCACCGCCTCGATCACGCCTCCACCAAGGATGATGCGCGTCGGATTGAGGAAGTTGACAATCGATGCGAGCCCGAGACCGAGATATTCCCCGGCGCTCAAGACGATGCGCAGCGTGACCTCGTCCTTGGCGGCCATCGCCTTTTTCAGAACGCCCGATCGAATCGCGGCCCCGGAGGGCCTTGCCGGGTCCACGTCCGGCATCAGCTCCGTCAGGATCGACTCCTGCCCTCGCCGGAGCTCTCCCATCAGGGCGTTCGTGATCGCCGTTCGGGAGGCATACGCTTCCAGGTGACCGCGCCCCCCGCATCCGCAGATCCGGCCATCGACCTGGATCATCGTGTGCCCCAACTCCCCGGCGTTGCCGGTCGCGCCACGAACGAGCTCCCCACCACGCACGATTGCGCCGCCGATCCCGGTGCCGACAAAGACGCACAGGAAGTCGTCGATGCCCTTTCCCGCCCCGAACCGCGCTTCCCCGATGGCGGCGATATGCACGTCGTTGCGGAGAGCCGCCTTGACGCCATACCGATCCTCGATGTGCTTCGCGATCGGCAGGTCGACCACGGAACGGCTGAGATTCGCCGTGCCGACGAGGATGCCGCTGTCGGGATCGACCTGTCCGGCGATCCCGATCCCGATAGCTTCGAGGTCCTTGCCGGTCCGCTTGGCATCCTTCAGCGCGGCGTCGCAGGTGCTGTAGATGCGCTCCATCAACTCATCAGGACCATCGCTCGCACTGGTCCTGTTCTTGCCGGTACCTACAACCTTGCCCGAATCGACATTGACGACCGCGGCGAGAACCTTCGTCCCGCCGAAGTCGACGCCAATCGCAAATCGTGCCACCCGACCCCTCCCGTCGTGCCCCTGTCCACGGCCGCTTGCACAGGCGACCGTCATGCACCAGCGTCGTACGCCTCGATCACTCGCCCGAAGGCCGCGACGCTCGCGGGCGTGCAGGGATCGAGGCCGCAGATCAGATGACCGAAGCCCAGCTTCCGAAACGAGTCCATCATACCCGCCTTGGCGTCGACATCGCCTTCGAGGGGTTCGGGCCGGCTGCCCGTATAGCCATCGAGCGCGATGTTCAGCCCGACCGTGCGGACAACCGTCGTTGGGTCGCGATCCAGAGCCGCACAGGCCGCATCGAGCGCCTCGAGTTGGGGGATGACCTTTTCCGTGCTGTTGTGCCAGCCAGTGTTCCAGGCGTCGGCGTACCGGGCGAGGATGCGGAGCATGCGGGGGCCATTCGACCCGATCAGGATCGGAGGACCAGCCGGCCGGGGACCACGAGGAATGTTGAGCGCCTCATTGGCCTGGTAATAGGTGCCCTGGAAGTCCACCTCTCCGTTCCGCAGGAGCGGATGGATGATCTGCATCGCCTCTTCGAAACGCGTCACACGGGGTTCGAACGGAATGCCGAAATTGTCATACTCCGGTTTGTGCCAGCCGGCGCCGAGCCCCAGGATGAACCGGCCCCCACTGATGTCCTCGATCATCTCAGTCATCTTGACGATCACACCGGGATTCCGGTACGCCGTACAGGCCACCAACGGCCCGATCTGCAGGTCGGGGACGGCCGCGGCCACGCCCGCCATCATCGTCCAGGCGTCCCACGACCCGCGAAATCCGTCATTCTTGTTGCCATACGTAAAGTGATCGGCAAACCAGAGTGCTTCGAATCCGACATCCGCGGCTGCCTTGCAGATCTCCACCACATCGCTGAAGTGCGGGGTGCCGCCAAACGCGGCCTTCTCGGATACCGGGACCATCAACCCCAGACTGCCGGTC
>DASYVY010000394.1:0-3667 GCA_035936535.1 Thermomicrobiales bacterium
GGACAAGGACATCGCCGAGGAGCTGTTCTTCAGCGTCCGCACGGTCCAGAGCCACGTCGCCAACCTGCTGACGAAGCTGGATGTCAACGTCCGCTCCGCCGCTGTCGCCCGCGCCATCCGCTCCGGGATCATCCTTTAACCAGCCTACGGACCGGTCCGGCAACGTGGGCGACGTTCCGGTATCCGCGCGTACGCAACCCGTTTTCGGACGTTCCCGCGGCGGAAGCCTTCAGCCAGGAAGAGACCAGCGCGCGTGAATAGGCACCTTCAGGCCGGGTTTTCCTCTCCCGAGTCCAGCTGCCGGTCCAGCTCGCGTTCCGCTTGGGCGGAGGCGTCCTCTCCCTCCGGCTCCTTGCCGGGAGAGCTGTGCTCACCCTTCCGTGTGCTGTTGGATTCGTCCTCCGTGTCCTTTGGAAGGACGTCGCCAGGGTGCTGGGGTGCGGGGTCGGGCATCAGACGTGCAATCCTTTGCGTGTGGGCGAAACGCGGACGTCAACCGGCAGCCAGCGGCGTGTGGCAATGCGGGCAGACAAGGTCTTCCTGATCGATCGACCCTCCGCAGGCGGCACAGGTCGGCTGGGGAGAGTGCGTGGCGTACCGGTCCGGGGCGGACTCGAAGTCGCTCCTGCAATCGTCCGAGCAGAAGAAATAGGTATGTAGATCGTGCTCGATCGTCGCGATGGCCTGGTCTGTCTCGAGCTGCTTCCCGCAGACCGGATCCGTGGTCGTGGTCACTGTTGCAGCCTTCCCGTCGCTACGTTGATTACTCTGACACATGGTAGCAAAAGCATGTCCATCAGCTGGCGGAACGCTGCCGAATCGGGGGAACCGGCGGTGCCCGACGTCAAGCGCGACTTCGTGCTGTTGCCACCGGCGGGTGGTCGAACGGGACTTCGCTCATGTGGGAACAGGTCCCGCCCATGCTCCATGTGCTCTGAAGTCCATGACGGCCTCTAGCCTGGCGGATCGTGTCCAATGACTCCATCCACCGACTCCCGGATCAGATCGGCATGTCCGTTGTGCCGGGCGTACTCCTCGATCATGTTGATGAGGATGTAGGACAGGCTAGGTGCCCCTAGTGGCCGCCCAGTGTCACGGGTAGCCACCGCTGCGGCGAATAGCGAACGGGAACGATCCACCGCTTCCTGCCAACGTCTATAGAGATGCTCTGGTGTTTCTTCGGCGGCACTGCGCCAGTCCCAATCGTGGTCGGTGTCCCAGTCCACCGCGTTCCATGGTTCTCGTTGGGGTTGCCCGTTGAGCCACTCGGCAGACATATCGTCCTCGAAGCGCGCCAAGTGCTTCAGCATCCCGCCCAGGGTCATCCTTGATGAACCAAGGGTCGCGCCCAGACCGGCGGCATCGAGGTCACTGCACTTCCAAGCCAAAGTCGCCCGCTGGCGCTCCAGGAATCCCAACAAGGTGGTCACGTCGTCACCCGCATCCGGCGGATCGAGGTTCCCCTCCACATAGCGCCCCTGCGCATCGAGATAAGTCACCATGGTGCCCCCCTTCTCAGCCATCGCGACGGTCCGCTACTAACTAGCCTAAGGGACTAAGTGGGCAGAACATGGCCGCATTCGTTGGGAGGCCCGGTTTCGTCAGCTGGCCCGGGACTACGAACGGTTGCCGAAAATCTTCGCCGGGTGGCATTTCGTCGCCGTCGCGTGCTTGATATTGGATCGGTTGCTCACGGTGGCGGCGCAGAGTCCATATCGGGCTCGAGGGACGTTCGAGCCCGTGCCCTAATGGCTCCCGCCACCATCCGTTTTCTCCCCTGTGTCGGTTGTGCCGGTTGTGTCGGTCGGAGGATCCCCGCGTAGGGGGATCGGCACGACGGGCTCGTCCACGCCGAGATCGGAGACCCCTCCAGCGTCGGCGTACGACGGCACCGACAGTTCGATTCCCTGCTCAGGCTCGCCGATCCCCTGTTCCCCGGCTTCCTCGATCGTCGTCCGCGACCGCTTCTGGATTTCTTCCCGGTTTTCCTCTGGCACGTCCGTCTCCCTCCGATGGTGTGATCACGCCGGACGAGTTTACGATGCCTGGATAGCCGGCAACACAGGCTGCGACCGCCAGCCCCGGGTGACTATCTGTCCAAACGGCGATGTCGCCGAAGGTGTTGGCTCAGCCGCTTGATGTCACGCGTCCATCCCACCCGCTGGGACCCGGCTGAAGGGACTGACATGCACCTCCACTCACCAGACACGGGATAGTCCGCACCTGCATCGGTTCACCGATTCGGGGTCAGTCCGAGGTGCGGTCCAGCTCCATGCGGAGACGGAGATAGCGGAGGACTTCCTCCCGCGTCAGCAGGCCGCACGGGACCCCGCCTTCCATAACGGGCACCTGGCTCACGCGGGCGTCGTCCATCATCCGCAGCGCGGTGACGAGATCGACATCCGGCGTCACCCAGGTCGATCGCGGCCAGGGTGTCATCACGTCGGCGACGCTCGTCCAGTCCCAGCGATCCCTCGACACGCCGGTCACATCACGCAGGCTGACGATGCCGCGCGGCACGTCGCCATCGATGACCAGGAAGTGCCGATGGCCGGAGGCGAGGATGTAGTCGTCGACAAGCTGCCGCAGCTTGAGCCGGCTCGGGATTTGTGGTTCCTCCGGGCCCATCGCCTGGCCCACGGTCACACCGCGAAGGGTGGTCTCCATCGTCGTGCCCGCCGTTTCGGTGACCGCGGCGTTCTGGATAAACCAGCCGATGAAGATGAGCCAGACGCCGTTCGCGAAATTCCCGGAAAGCACGGTGAGCGCCCCAAAGCCCATCAGCCCGAAGGCCAGGATTTGACCGCTGATCAGGGCAGCCTGGGCGGCCCGGCGCTCGCTGCCGGTTGCCCGCCAGACCACTGCCCGGAGCATTCGCCCGCCATCGAGCGGAAATCCGGGCAGGAGATTGAACAGCGCCAGCACCAGGTTGAGCCGGGCGAGCCATCCGCTCGGCGCCGCCAGGTAGGGCACGTCGCTGGCCAGCACGGAGATGATGCCGAAGAGGAACGCCAGGGCGAAGCTCACGATCGGCCCGGCGACGGCGATCCGGAACTCCACCCCGGCGGTCTTTGGCCGGTCGGTGATCTGGGCGACGCCGCCGAACACGAACAGGGTGATGCCCTTGACTGGGATGCCGTTGCGCCGGGCTTGCCAGGCATGCCCAAGCTCGTGGAGGAGGATCGAGGCGAAGAAGAGCACGGCCGAGACCACCGCCATGAGCCAGTAGGTCGCTCCCGCGAGGTCGGGATGCGTCTCCGGAAAGAATGCCGTCGCCAGGGAAAGGGTCAGCAAGGCGAAGACCAGCCCCATGCTCCAGTGCAGGCCGACCGGAATTCCCCGGATGGTCCCGAGACGCCAATTCGCCGTCATCGCCTAGTGTCCTCCAGGGTTTCCGTGCAGTGGTTCCAATGTCGCGAGAATATCAGGATCAGTGCCGCGGGGCACGTGGACGGTCGGGATTTCCGCGGCCCAGCCGACGCGCCTCCTTTCGCACGCACATGGTCTAGCGTCACAGCCACAACCACCGGACAGCGACCGGTGCAGCCACTCATGGGCAATGACGCAGCCATTGGGTGGAAGCGCCCCATCGGACCGGCTCAAGAGACCTTTGCGCAGCACCAGAGCGGCCACGGTGCGATGCGGCTCGTTGATGGCTGCGCCATTG
>DASYVY010000395.1:0-6843 GCA_035936535.1 Thermomicrobiales bacterium
TTCGCGCTGCAGCCCGGCGAAATCAGCCAGCCGGTGCAGAGCGAGTTCGGCTGGCACCTTGTTCGGGTGATGGAGCGGCAGGATGACCGCCCGCTCACTCCCGCGCAATACCAGCTTGCGACCGACGAGGCCATCGAAACATGGATCGCTGAGCAGAGGGCCGAGGCCAGCATATCGACGGACGCCGAGATCGAGCCCACACCGACTCCTGCGCAGTTTGCGCCCCCGGCTGGTGTTCCGACGCCGGAGGTGCCAACACCAGAGGCTACTCCAGTGGTACCTGGACAGGCCACCCCCATCGTTTCCTCGGGTCAGGGAACTCCAGGGGTAGATGCGATAGCGCCTCCTGCGATCGTGCCGAGCGGGACGCCCGCTGGTGTTCCGGTGGCAACACCAGCAGGGTGAGGCAGTGCCAGCTTCCCGATGTTCACCAAGCCGATCGTCAGGGCTGTGGTATTCTCAGCCCTGACGATCGGCAGGTTCAAACCGAGCGCAGTATTGCCACGCCGCTATGCGGCTGATGTCGGCAATCGCCTTCGGGAGAACCGCCCCGCTCCAATGAGCCACCTGTGCAGTTGAGGAGACCCGCGCTGTGTCCTCCCGCGACCGCTTGAATCGGCCAAACCCAAATGCCTCTCGATCGCGCACTGTTCGATCCTCCGAGCCGGTTCAGGGTGACGATTCCGAAGAGGACTTCTGGGATATTGAGCCGGAAGCGGCGGGAGAGTATGCGGACGAAGAACCGACGCCGCGTACGCGGTCGCAAGTCACAAGGCGAAACCGAACGGTCCCGCCGACGAGAGGTGGCACGGCCGACCAAATCGACCGGCTTCAACGTACGATACGGCCGGATCGGGGTGCGGCACAGGCGCCGCGACAGGCACGTGGCCGCAACTACCTCGCTCGAAGTCCGCGGCCAGTTCCTCCGGTCCAAGATGACGACGCATGGGAGGATGACGCTCCCGATTGGGAAGAGCCCGCCCCGCCCCGCCAGACCCGCCGGGTGGTACAGCCTCAACCGTCCCGGCACGAGGCATACGACACGGAGCCGTGGGATGAGGCGGAAGACGAGGACGATCGTTATTACGACGACGATGACGATTTCGATGAGTACGATGCCCCCGTGCGGCGGTCGCCACTTGAACGAGCGCCGTCGGTTCGGATGGTCCAGCGGAATGTCTCCCGTCCGAGCATGCCTGCGGCGATCAGCCAGGCCGATCTGGTCAATGACGCGCCAGCACTGGGGATGATCGGGCTGGCCCTGGCTAGCCTCGCGGGTATGGCGATCCTGGTTGCCAATCGCGCCGAATCGCTCGATCCCACCTTCGCCACCCATGTCAGCGCTTCGGGAGTCCTCGAAGATTTCCGGGGTTCCCAAGCGCTCTGGCGTCTGCCATTGTTGTCAGCGATGCTCACGTTGATGAACATCGGCGCCGCCTGGTTTGTCTCCTCGGTCGATCGCTTCGCGGGCCGCTTTCTGATCGCGGCGGCGATCCTGGTCCAGATCATCGCATGGGTGGCCCTGATCCGGATCCTGTAGAGCCCGATGGGAACCACCCATTAGCGATGCCATGACAACAGCGGCTTGGAGGATCGTCCAAGCCGCTGTTGTCATACCGACCCAATCCACCTATCGGTGGCTTCCGGTCATGCGTTCGTGCCCGACGCTCGCGCCAGCGCACGTTCCAATGCTTTGCGTGTCAGCACACGGATGAGCTGGGCGCGATACGCCTCCGACGCGTAGTAGTCACCATTGATCTCGAGGCCCTCCGGAGCTAGCTGCGCCGCAGCCTGGATCGTCGTGTCGGTGAGGGGTTGACCGATCAAGGTAGCCTCGGCAGACCTGGCATGCGTTGCCTTGGAGGTTGCGCCTGTAACGCAGATACGTGCCGAAGTGACCTTGGATCCGTCCGAGGAAACGACCACCGCAACTCCAGCGACCGCATACCCACTCGCCGGATGCGAATGCTTCTCGTAGGCCATCACGGAGTTACCGGGAAGGGGAGGCACGCGGACCGAAGTGATCAACTCATCGATCCCCAGCGACGTCGTCCAGAGGTCGACGAACAGCTCCTCGGTGGAAATGGTGCGCTCGCCATTTGGCCCGGTCGCCACAACCTCTGCACCGAGCGCGAGCATCACCGCTGTCAGGTCCGCCGCCGGATCGGAATGGGCGAGAGTGCCACCGATCGTGCCATGGGCCCGTACCTGGGGGTCACCGATTCTCCGTACGGCATCGTCGATGATCGGATAGTTTTCCGCGATGCCGTCGGCATCCCGCATGTCGTTGTACGTCGCGAGCGCACCAAAGGTCACTCCATCGGTGAGGTTCACGCCCTTGAGTTCATCGATGCGACCGATATCGATCAGCATGCCGGGCGCCGCAAGGCGAAGCTTCATGGCGGGAATCAGGGAATGGCCACCGGCGAGTACTTTGGCATCGGGGTTCTCGCCAAGAATGGCAATCGCATCGGCGACGCTCTCGGCACGATGGTATGAAAAGGCGGCAGGGTACACCCTTAAGTCTCCTCGGCGAACGACCCGTCAGTCGGCGGCGCTGGAATTCAGCTTGTCTGCTGCGTATTGAACCGCGCGCACGATATTCTGATATCCCGTGCAGCGACAGAAGTTCCCTTCCAACTCGTGGCGGATCTCTTCTTCACTGGGATTCGGATTCCGCTCCAGCAACGAGACCGAGGACATGATCATGCCGGGTGTGCAGTATCCGCACTGGAGGCCGTGCATCTCCCAAAAGCCCTCCTGCACCGGATGATAGGCATCGCCAGAGGCGAGTCCCTCAATTGTTTGGACTGTCGACCCATCGAGCTGGACCGCAAAGGCCGTGCAGGATTTCGTGGTCACGTCATCGACCTTGACGACGCACGCGCCACATTGACTCGTGTCGCAACCCACGTGGGTCCCGGTCAGTCCGAGTTCATCGCGAAGGAAATGAACCAGCAGGGTGCGTGGTTCGACCGATGCCGATCGCAATGCTCCGTTGACCGTCATCGACACGTGAACCTTGGCTATGCTCGTGTCCGTGTCCGCCATTGCGGTGAACTCCCCTCTCCAATCCCCGAAGACCAGCCCAGGATTCTGTCGGCTGAACCGCTAACTTCAACGTTCCACCGCGGATGTTCAGTGGCAACCACATCTCTTTGAGGAACCCGCGGAACGGGTCGGTCGGCTTGTCTGGCATCGATAACGTTGCGAGTATACCCGCATGCCCGGGCACTGTCCTGTATCGGGACGACCACGAAGCTGACCCGGCCAACGCTGATTCGCCTTTCCCAGTGAACATCATGAAGCGTTACGAGGGACGGGCATCCAGCATCACTGTGTCGCCCCACAACGACCAGGATGCACGCCTCCGCGAATCCCCGGAAAGCCTCCGTGGCGGGCGAAACACCTGAAGGTTCATTTCCGGTTCAGGCGGAGCGTGCTGCCCCATCCGGGGAGGCGATGGGCGGTTGTTCGGCGATCAGGTCCCCGATGACATCATCGGTGTAGGCGGCGACGGCGGGGGTAAGGGACCGGGCAAACGCCCGCAATTCCCGAAGGAGCTTGTCGAGGTCATCAACCGGCGGATCGATCGGGCCGAACTCCTGTCGAATACGGGCTCGCATCCAGGAACCCGCGATGCGGCGGACCCGGTTGGTGGACGGCGGTTCCACCCCGGCGGCAACGGACCGCTGCTCGACCTGCTGACGAAGGATTCTCCCGGGGATCGGGTAGCCGGTGGCGGCGTCCACAGCGAGTCGCTGCCGCCGTACCTCCTCGGCGATATCGTTCCAGCGCAGTATGAGGTTCCATGCGCCGAACGCCTGCTTGCCGATTCGCTCGGCTTCCGCCTCGACATCGGCGAGATCCACCTCGGGTGCATCCCGGGAGGCGAGCAGGGGCGTGGTCTGGTCCACCCGGAACCCGACAGCGGATCGGGCAAGCCGGAAATAATAGAGCGTGAGGAGCAGGCTTTGCCGGTAATCAAATCCCAGGTCGTCGCGTGCAGCAAGGATTTGGATCAGGCGCTCATGGCCGATAGGTCGCATGAATTCATCGATCTGCACCTCCAACAGGCAGACTTCCCGGTCCGGTACAGCGATCCGGCGTAGCCCCTGTCCCCCGCGCAACACGTGCCGGGTCAATGAGTAATCAGGGCACAGAAAGATACCGTCCGAGAGAGCGACATCGTCGTGAAGGTCCGGGATCCGGTCACGAACCGTCTGACCAAGGTCGAGCAACGCTTTGACGACATGAGCACTGACTTGCCGGGACTTGGCCGTTTCGACTGAGAACTTTGCGTCGGCTGCCTTGATCGTCTGCCGCCCACCCTGAGTGCCGACAAGGAGGAAGTCGGGATTCTGGAGATGTGCGCGGGATGCGACCCGGGCGACCTCCGGAATGTCATCCAGCCGCACTACGCCGTCACAGGCTATAGGGGGAACGTCCTGGTCCAGGGTGACGAGCGTCTCGACCTTTTGCCCAAGCGCGAGCGCGCACAGATCAGCCCATCGGTCACCGATGATCCCGCTCGCTCCACCTCGATCCGAGAACCTCATCAAGGTGCGATCGTAGACGGCATTGAACAGCGATCCACCTGGAAACGACGGCGATGCCAAGGCGATATCCAGGTCCGGTCGAGTATCTGTGTCGGGGATCACTGCATCATCCCGGTAGTCCCGGCGCCCGAGCGGACTCTGGAAAACACTGCATGCACGCTGCTCCTTGGCTCCCTGGCTCCTGCTGCAACGGTCTGCGGATGAATCGTGACTCTTGTAGAATGGAACCGACATCTCATCATTAAGGAACGGCTTTCGTGCCGGAGGCACCGAGGCTCCTCGCCCAGGAAGTCAACTTGCCTCGTGAAGCACGAATGTGTTTCGGTATGGCAACACACGCGCTGTGCATCAGGGTACGTCCATGCAACCGGCTCCGCCAGCTTCCTCGCCTCTGGATGACGGTCTCCGTCGCTTTCTTCGCCATGTCAGAGATGATGACGCTCGATTCAGCCCCGGGAGACAATCACGCGAAGCTGCAGAGACCCTGAACGTGCCCGAAGCGTTCGTCGAGGCGTTGTTCACGAGCGCGCGAACCCGTGGATTGCTGAAACCGGTTCCACTCGGGCGGGGAAGGGTTCGGTGGGCCGTATCTGCCTTGGGAGAGCGCTTCCTTGAAGAAGGAGGCGATGGGTCCATCCCTTCACCGGAGTGACCTCCTGGTCATTTGAGCGTTCTGGGGC
The DNA here is from genome assembly GCA_035936535.1 of Thermomicrobiales bacterium. Lineage (GTDB taxonomy): Bacteria > Chloroflexota > Chloroflexia > Thermomicrobiales > UBA6265 > CADCWJ01. The sequence goes on from DASYVY010000395.1 coordinate 5,240, forward strand.
TGCTCGGTCAGGTGCGATCCCCACATGGTCGGGAGGAGCGCGACGAAAGCCAGCCCGGCGATTACGGCCACCCTTGCGGACCAGTCGGCGAAGGTCGTCCCGTACCGCAGCTCCAGCATCATCGTTCCTTCCGGAACCATGACCCGCATATACCCGTTGTCCGTGCGAACCACGTCCACGGGGATGCCATCGGCGAACGCTTCCCAGCGCGGAAACCAGTTTCTCCGGATCGTGACCTCGCCAGCCGCGTCTTCGAACGCTGCCTCCAGGCGGCCATCTTCAACGAACAGGCTCGTCGGAGGCTCCAAACCGTTTGAGACGATGGGCACGGGGTCTGCTACCGCGTAGATGTCCCATCCGCCGACAGTGGCTGCTCGCTCCAGGTCGGCATCGCCTGCCGCTGCCCTTCGAGGATTGACTGCACCAGCCGGAACGTCCATATCGGTGACGATGACCGCTCCGATCGCATGGGTGTGCAGATGGGCCGGATCGAACGCCTGGGAAGGATCGGGATACGAATGGCCCTGGCGGTAGTTGTACGGACCGTCATGGTCGGTGTGCCAGTACCAGAGCCAGTCATCGTAGAAGAAGGGAGCATCTGACCAGAGGGGACCCCAGAGCTGCTCGTGCCACCACCCCTCGCGGTCACCAACCACAAGGATCGCGGTGCCGGCGGGCCGGGCCGAGTCCGCGAGGCGTACCGCCTCTTCGAACGCCAGGAATTCGGACTGCGCCGCCGCGCCTGGCCTTTCGGCAAACGTACCGTCGGCGGTCGTATCGGCCGCGAGCGTTCGGTAATCCTCCGGGAGCGTCCAGACCGATCCCCAGAGGAGGATCAGGACGACTATTGCGGTTCCGGCGGTCAGCCCCCCTACGACGGCACCCGGTCGTCCAACCCTGAACCAGCGAACCAGGGCTCCCAGCGCCTGGGTGACCGCGAAGGCCGCGAGATAGATCATCAGCAGACGCTGATACGGCATGAGCCTCGGTGCTTCCAGCTGCTCGATCAACCCATCGTTCGCCGAGAGGACGCCGGTGAGAAGCATGTACCCCAGAAGTGCAAGCGAGAACGCCCGTGCCACCGGGAAACGTCCCATCGCGATCGCGATCGCGACGCCACCAAGCGTTGCGACGATCACCGGCGGCGAAACGGCTGTCACCGTATTCGTCCAGTATTCCGAGAAGGACGTATAGCTCTCATACCGGACGAAAAAGTAGAGGTCCCGGTACTGTACAAGGGGCACCAGGACCGGTGCCGCCAGCAGCACACTGGCCACTCCCACCAGCAGTACCCGTCGACCGATGAGAGGAGCGGGGAGTGCCGCATCATCGCGTCGTGGGATCAACGCGGTGAGCACGATAGCGGTCGTGGTGATCACGATCGCGAGAAGCGAGCGCGGGTTGGTGTACACCGCGAATGCGATCATGATCGACGCGACACCACCCCACCAGGCTTGCCCGTGAATGACTGCCCGTGCCAACGCTGCACAGGCGATCAAGGCAACGGTCGCTCCCGCGACGTTGGTGACCAGTCCCCAACTAACCAGTTCCTCATAGCCGCCACGGGTCCAACCACCGTTGGTCCAGACTCCGCCAGGGATGGT
>DASYVY010000396.1:0-4144 GCA_035936535.1 Thermomicrobiales bacterium
GCGGTTCCGGCGGCCGTTGTCTGCCTTCGATGTGGAGCGGCATCAGGTTGCCGCCGCTGATCACGTCCTCTCCCGCAACTACGTCAACAATTTCATCTTCCTGCCGGAATAGCGCCATTCACGGGACGAAACGCAAACCCCCGCGCTATGCGGGCTCCGGATGGAGAGTCGACGAACGTCGGACGGCTCCCATTGCGGGTGAGGCATCTGTGGCCCTCCGGTTCCGGTTGGGGGCTGGGAAGGGCCACAGGTCAGAGGGCGTGGGTTTGGCGACACCGCGGCCGCCCTCTTCGATACCTGGAAGGGGCGGCGTTCAAGCGGACGCCGGATCAGGGTGCGTCACGGCGCGGCGGTGGCGACCAGGGTCAGGGCGCTTGACCACTCGTCCGCGAGGTTGACGATCGGGCCGGAGAAGAGTCCGAGCACGATCACGGCGACGACCATACCGGCGATGCCGATGTTGAGGAGCGGCGTGGGCATGCTCGTCCGGGCCGGTGGGCCGTCGCTGAAGTACATCTGCGCGACCACGCGGAGGTAGAAGAACGCGCTGACCGCGGACATGAGCACGATCGCCAGCGCCAGCCAAAGCAGATCCGAATCGATCAGGGCGACGATCACGTAGTACTTGCCGTAGAAGCCGATCGTCGGTGGAATGCCCATCAGCGAGATCAGGAACACCGTCATCGCGGCAGCCGGGAGCGGGTGGGTGGTGCCCAGACCGCTGAAGTCTTCGAGTTCCATCCCGCGGCCACGATGCTGGATCCAGGCGACGACGGCGAAGGCGCCGATGTTCATGAACGTGTAGGCGAAGATGTAGTAGAGCACGCTGGTGACGCCCTGCTCCGCCTCGCCGCCGCCGCCAGCGGTGAAGCCATCCCGGATTTGGTACGCCGCCAGTCCGGCCATCATGTACCCCGTGTGGGCGATCGAGGAGTAGGCGAGCATCCGCTTCACGTTGCGCTGCGAGATCGCGACGACGTTCCCGAAGACCATCGTCACCAGCGCCAGCACGGCGATCAGGTTGATCCAGTCATCCCGGAGCGGGGCGAGGCCCTGGACGAGGATGCGGATCGCGGCGGCCATCGCCGCCGCCTTCGGGACGACGGACATGAACCCGGTCACCGGCGTCGGTGCGCCATCGTAGGCGTCCGGTGTCCAGAAGTGAAAGGGAACGGCGGCGAGCTTGAACCCGAGGCCAACGATGACCAGTAGGAGACCGAACAGGAGCGAAGCATCCAGGGCGGTTTGGCCCGCCACAATCCCCTGCAGGGTCAGGGCAATCACATCGAGGTTGGTCGAGCCGGCGGCGCCATACACCCAAGCCATACCATAAAGCAGGATCGCGCTCGCGAAGATGCCGAGCAGGAAGTACTTGAGCGCACCTTCCAGGGATGTCACCCGCCGCTTGGCGAACGCGGTCAGGATGTAGGTCGCGAGCGACGACAGCTCGATGCCGACGAAGAGCATGACCAGATCGCCGGCGGAGGCGGTAAGCAGGGCACCGAGCACCGAGAACGCAAGGAGCGTGTAAAACTCCCCGAGCGGCATCCTTCCTTCCAGGCGATCGACATAACTGGCGGACACCAGCACGGTCAGGATCGCCGCGCTCAGGATGATCAGCGACAGGAAGACGGTCAGGCCATCGGCCCGGAACAGGCCGTAGAACGTACTGTCGTTCTGGCCGCGTTGAACCACAAGCAGCCCCAGCCCGAGCCCGTAGCCGACCAGTGAGATCGCCGTCAGCCAGCCGAAATGCAGCCGGTTCGGGAGGAAAGCGTCGGCCAAGGACAACACGATCGTCGTGATGAACACCACGAATTGGGGAAGCACAAGGCCCCAGTTTGGAACAATCAGCTCAAAGATCATCGGCGCGGCTCCGCACTTCTAGGTAGGCTGTCCAACGCGCTTCGTCATCCCGACTAGACGCTCCAAGGATTTCTGTCCAATGTTGCGGCTTCCTCCGACTGTCATCCAGAGGGAGCGTAGCGACCGAAGGATCCCTGCGCGAAGCGCATCCGACATCGTCGGATCCTGAGCTGATAGCCGCCATGTCCACTTCGCGGGCCGGCTCCGCCGGGGGATTCATCGCTGCGCTCTGAATGACGGAATGGTGCGGGCAAGCATGACTGCCAGAGGGCTCCAACGACTCCAGTGGCGCGCTCAATTACCGACCACCCGTTGCGCGCCGTCCAGGATCGCCTGGAAGCTTGGCTCGACGATCACCAGCAACGGCTTGGGATAGATGCCGAAGATAATCGTAAGCGCCGCGAGCGGGAACAGCGTCAGGGCTTCCTTCCGTGTCAGGTCCGGCCAGGCGGAGCTGTCGAGCTGGCCATCGTGGGTGGGAAAGCCGCCAGCGCTGGTCGCTGGGGAGTGGCCGTGGGCCTCAGCCCCGTGATCCCCGCCGGAGACCGGGAACGGCCGCAATTCGCCCTCCCCATGCGTATCGTAGGTCCCATGCTCGACGCCGGTGTCATGTCCGCCGTGAGCGCGAATCTCCTCGCGCTCGCGGGGCGTAAGCTGGGTGTCTCCGGGATCGGGCTCCTGGCCGGAGGCACGTCCGAAGACGACCCGCTGGAACATCCACATCATGTACCAGGCGGCGAAGATGACGACCGAGAAGGTGATCACGGCCGCCCACCTGTTGTACTCCCAGGTGCCGAGTGCGACAAGGAATTCGCCGACAAAGCCGGACATTCCCGGAAGACCGATACTGGCGAACATGAAGATCGCGAAGTAGGCGGCCCAGGCCGGCATCCGGCTCGCCAATCCACCGAATGCGCTGATGTTCCGGGTGTGCGCCCGTTCGTAGATCACGCCCACCAGCAGGAATAGGCCTCCGGTGTTGAAGCCATGCGCCAGCATGACCATCATCGCGCCGTCCATCCCCTGCAGGTTCATGATGAAGATGCCGAGGGTAACGAAGCCCATGTGGCTGACGGACGAGTAGGCGATCAGCTTCTTCATGTCCGGTTGGACGAGGGCGACCAGGGCGCCGTAGATGATGCCGATGATCGAGAGCACGACGATGATCGGCGCCCAATCCTCCGAACCCTGCGGGTAGAGCGGCAGGTTGAAGCGAAGAAGCCCGTAGCCGCCCATCTTGAGCATGACGGCCGCAAGAATCACCGAGGCCGCGGTCGGCGCCTCGACATGGGCGTCCGGCAGCCAGGTATGGAACGGGAACATCGGCACCTTCACCGCGAAGGCAAGGAAGAAGGCGGCGAACACCCAGAACTGGAAGGTACTGCTGTAGGCGCCGAGCCCGACCCCTTCCTGGAGCCGCAGGATATCGAGGGTGCGCTCGCCGGTCTCGACATAGAACGCCTGATAAGTAGCGACGATCGCGACCAGCATCAGGAGCGAGCCGAACAGGGTGTAGAGAAAGAACTTGATCGCGGCATAGACCCTGTTGGAGCTTCCCCAGATCCCGATCAGGAGCGCCATCGGGATCAGCATGATTTCCCAGAAGATGTAGAAGATGAAGAGATCGAGTGCCATGAACACGCCGAGCATGCCGGTTTCGAGCAGGAGCATCGCGATGAAGTACTCGCGCTGACGATCCCGGACGGTATCCCAGGACCAGATGATCGCGATCACCGTCAGGAGCGTCGTCAGCGCGATCAGCAGCACCGCGATGCCGTCCACCCCGAGGAAGTACGTGACCCCGAGATCCTCGAGCCAGACCCGGCGCTCGGTGAACTGGAACTCGGCATTGCGATCGAATTGCGCCAGGACGATCAGGGAGAGCAGGAAGCTCAGCACGGACACGACGAGCGCGACCTGCCGGGGCATCGTGGTCGAGGCCTTTGGCCCGAACAGGATGACCAGCGCGCCGATCACCGGCAGATAGGCTATGAGACTCAGGATCGGAAAGCTTTCCACACGCCCCTCCGGGATTGATTCAGGTCAAAGGCCGCGCGGCGGCGGGCATTCGAGTGTTTGCGTGACCATGGCGGCACGCTTGCGTCACACCCCTGCGGGCAAGTCGCCTACCCACCTAACGGAACAGGTTCGAGAAGCCGGCCAGGTAGACCCCGACGATGACCACCATGCCGAGCGCGATCGCCAGTGCATAGTTCGCGACGAGACCCGTCTGGACATGGCGCAACCGCTGACTGATCGCGCCGATTCCGGTCGCGAC
>DASYVY010000397.1:0-4475 GCA_035936535.1 Thermomicrobiales bacterium
GGGGACCGGTGGGGAGCTACATCGTCAGACGCTTCATGTATATGCTCCTTCTTATCGCGCTCACCACGTTGGTGTCGTTCGCCATCATCGTTCTGCCGCCAGGTGACTATCTGACGTCCTATGTCTCCCAGCTGGAGGCGCAGGGGGGGGATGTCACGGACGACCAGATCGCCTCGCTGAGGGCGGCCTACGGACTCGGCGATCCGGAATACGTGCAATACATCAAATGGATGCGCGGCCTGGTGACGGAAGGTGATCTTGGCCGTTCGTTTGCCTGGCGGGCTCCGGTGTCCGAGGTCATCCTCGACCGGCTGCCGATGACGCTCGTTACGTCGCTCGGCTCGACCCTGGTTGTCTATCTTATCGCCATCCCGATCGGGATCTACGCCGCCGTCAAGCAGTACTCGATCGGCGACTATATCGCGACATTCATCGGCTTCATTGGACTTGCCGTCCCGAACTTCCTGCTCGGCCTCGTCGCGATGATGCTGTTCTACAAGTGGTTCGGGATCTCGGTCGCGGGGCTCTATTCGCCGGAATACCAATCAGCGCCGTGGAGCTGGGCCAAGCTGATGGATCTCCTGGCCCACCTCCCGGTGCCCCTGTTCGTGATCGGTATTGCGGGCACTGCATCCATCATCCGCGTGATGCGGGCGACGTTGCTCGACGAGCTGAACCAGCCCTACGTCGAGACGGCGCGGGCAAAGGGCGTCAGCGAGGTGAGACTGCTGCTCCGGTATCCGGTGCGTGTCGCGCTAAACCCGATCGCGAGCACGATCGGCTGGCTGCTGCCGGCGATGTTCTCCGGCGACGCCATCACTGCAATCGTCCTCAACCTGCCGACGATCGGACCGGTCCTCCTGCAATCGCTGCTTACCGAAGACATGTACCTGGCGGCCGGGATCGTGCTCATCCTGACGGTTCTGACCCTGATTGGTACATTCATTTCCGATCTCTTGCTTATGTGGATCGATCCACGTATCCGCGTCGAGAGAGGGCAGTAACCGATGTCCACGATTGATGGAAGACTCGCTACTCCAGTCGACAGCCGCGAGACCGACTTTGACGAGCCAGTGGCGAAGCAAGAGATTCTCGTCGCGTCCCAATGGCGATTGATGTGGCTCAAGTTCAGGCGCCACCACCTCGCCATGATCGGGATGGTCGGTGTCGCCCTGCTCTACCTGATGGCGGTGTTCAACGCCTTTCTCTCGCCCTATACCCCGGAACATCGAACCCAGTACCCCTTCGCGGCTCCTAACGGCCTGCACCTCTTCCGGGACGGAAGGCTCGATCCGTACGTCTATGGGCTGACACTCAAGGCGGATCCGGCCACGATGTCCCGAACAATCGTGCAGGACAAGGAGCAGACCTTCGACGTCAACTTCTTCGCCCGCGGTCCGAAATACAACTTGTTCGGCCTGATCCCGACCAACATCCGCCTGATGCAGGTCGAGGAAGGTGGGGTGCTGGTTCCATTCGGCACCGACTCACTTGGCCGCGATATCTTTTCGCGCGCCCTTAATGGCGCGACCATCTCACTCTCGGTCGGGCTGGTCGGGGTGGCGATCAGCTTCTTTCTGGGAGCCATCATCGGGGGCTTCTCCGGCTTCTATGGCGGGGCCTTCGACAATATCGTTCAGCGCCTGATCGAATTCCTGATCGCGATCCCGACCATTCCGCTCTGGCTGGCGCTCAGCGCCGCCATTCCGGTGGGATGGTCCCCGCTTCAGGTCTATTTCGTGATCTCGCTCATCCTCTCGGTGCAGGGGTGGACGGGCATGGCCCGCGTGGTACGCGGCAAGCTGATCCAGTTGCGGGAAGAGGATTTCGTGCTGGACGCGCAGCTCGCTGGCGCAAGCGACTGGCGCATCGTTGTCCGGCACATGCTGCCGGCGTTTGCCAGCTACCTCATCGTGAACCTGACGCTCGCCATTCCTTTCATGATTCTCGGCGAGACCGCGTTGAGCTTCCTGGGCCTGGGGCTCCGGCCGCCGATCGTGAGCTGGGGCGTGCTCTTGCAGGAGGCGCAGAACGTGCAGGCCATCCTCCTCTATCCCTGGCTGCTGATTCCTGGATTGTTCGTAGTGGCCACGGTGCTGGCGTTCAGCTTCTTCGGAGACGGTCTCCGTGACGCCGCCGATCCGTATGCAAAGTGAGGACGCTACCGTGAGCGTAGAGACAAGGTCGAACGTCCAAACGGAATCACCACCGCAGACGCTGCCGCTGGTCGAGGTCAACGATCTCAAGGTCCAGTTCAAGCTGGATGAAGGAACCGTGCGGGCGGTCGATGGTGTCACCTTCTCGATCCCGGCCGGCAAGACGCTTGGTGTGGTCGGCGAGAGTGGCTGTGGCAAGAGTGTCACCGCCCGCGCGATCATGCGAATCGTTCGCCATCCGGGCCGGATCGTCGAGGGGCAGATCCTCTACCATCCCCAGGCCGCCTCGCAGGGCCAGGCCAACGGCCAGGACCGAGCGACGGAAGTCGCGAACAAGCGACAGGCCGCACGGCAGAGCACGATCGACCTGACCGCGCTCGATAACCGGGGCGATGAGATTCGCTCCATCCGCGGCAACGACATCGCGATGATCTTCCAGGAGCCGATGACATCGCTCTCGCCCGTTCACACCATCGGCAGCCAGCTAATGGAGGCGATCCTGTTGCATCGGGACGTCACCAAGCGGGAGGCGAAAGCCCTGGCGATCGAGATGCTCGAGCTCGTCGAGGTGCCCCGGGCATCGCAGCGGATCGACGACTACCCTCACCAGTTCTCCGGCGGCATGCGCCAACGCGCGATGATCGCGATGGCCCTGTCCTGCCAGCCTAGCCTCCTGATCGCCGACGAGCCGACGACCGCGCTCGATGTCACCACCGAGGCGCAAATCCTCGACCTGATCCGAGGCATCCAGGAACGTACCGGGATGGCGGTGATGCTGATCACCCACAACCTCGGGGTGGTCGCCGAGATGGCCCAGGAAATCGTGGTCATGTACCTCGGCAAGGTCGTCGAGCGGACGGATGTCGTCTCGCTGTTCTACAACCCCCAGCATCCCTATACGCAGGCGTTGCTGGAATCGATCCCGCGCATTGGCAAGCGGGTCGAGGACCTGGCGATCATCGCCGGGAACGTGCCCGATGCGATGAACATTCCCAGTGGCTGCCCATATCACACGCGATGCCGGGAGTTCCTCCCCGGCGTCTGCGATGTCGAGGTCCCGGCATTGAGAGAAGTTGCCCCCGGGCACGCCGTTCGTTGCGTGCGGCGCTAGGAGATTACGCATGGCGACGATGGTCAACGATGCCCCCCGAACGGGTCAGCCGCCCCAGGACGACGGACTGCTTGTCGAGGTCCGGGATCTGAAGAAACATTTTCCGATTACCCGCGGGTTCTTCAAGCGCTCCGTCGGCGCAGTCCGCGCGGTCGATGGTGTCGACCTTGCCGTCCGGCAGGGACAGACCCATGGTTTGGTCGGGGAGAGCGGATGCGGCAAGACGACAACAGGGCGGATGCTGCTCCGCGCGATTGAGCCAACGGCCGGCGAGATCTGGTTCAAGGACCGCGAAATCGGCTGGAGCAATGTCCCCACGCTCGATGATCGGAAGTTGCGCCAGGTGCGCCAGAACATGAAGATCGTCTATCAGGACCCGTACTCATCGCTCAACCCACGGATGACCGTCCAGCAGATCGTCGGTGAGCACCTGCTGGTCAACAAGCAGGCCCAGGGCAGGGAGCTGGACCGCAAGGTCGCCGGCCTGCTGGAGCTGGTGGGTCTTCGCCCGGAGTTTGCACGCCGGTATCCGCACGCGTTCAGCGGTGGCCAGCGCCAGCGCCTGGCGATCGCCCGCGCCCTCTCCATGCAACCCCAGCTCCTGATCTGCGATGAGCCGGTCTCCGCCCTGGACGTCTCAGTTCAGGCGCAGATCCTGAAGCTGCTCCGAGGGCTCCAGGATGAGTTCGGCCTGTCGTACCTCTTCGTCGCTCATGACCTGAGCGTTGTCGAGAACGTCTCGGACCACGTCTCTGTGATGTACGTCGGGCAGATCGTCGAGAGCGCACCGACCAAGGAGCTGTTCAGCAATCCCCTGATGCCCTATACGGAAGCCCTGATGTCGGCGGTGCCGCGTCCGGATCCCAAAGCCACCAAGAAGCGAATTGTCCTTCAAGGCGAGCTTCCGAGCCCGTCCAACCCGCCAAGCGGCTGCTACTTCCATCCCCGCTGCCCCTATGCGCAGGAGATCTGCCGGGCGGAGATGCCCGTGCTGGAGGAGATCAAGCCGAATCACTTCGCCCGCTGTCACTTCGCGCGTGAGCTCGATTTGACAGGCGTGGCGCAGGAGAACGTGGACAACGCACGCACCCTCTTCCAACGGCGATCCGAGCCCGTCGCCACCGCCAACCCCAACGCCTGAAAGCCCCCTCCCATGGGCGGGTTCGATGTCCGCCCATGGGAGGGCCATGTAGTAGTCGGTCCAAAGC
>DASYVY010000398.1:0-4500 GCA_035936535.1 Thermomicrobiales bacterium
GGTTCTCGCGCCTCGAGAGCCCATGTCCTTCGTTGTCGAAGACTCGAAGCTGCACGGTGCGCCCGCGTTCCTCAAGCGCCTGGACGATCTGCTCGGCCTCGAACAGGGGCACCCGGGGATCGTTGCGTCCGTGAATGACCAGCAGCGGCGCCACGATCTGATCCACGTGGTTCAGTGGGGAAATCCGTTCCAGCATTTCCCGATCCTGGTCGAGAAAGCCGTATTCCTGAGAACGGTGCGTTCTGCGCCACGGGCCCGTGCGCTCGAGAAACGACACGAAGTTGGCGATGCCCACCACATCGACCGCCGCGGACCACAATCGCGGATGGAAACAGAGCGCCGCCAGCGTCATGTAGCCGCCATAGCTCTGACCCATGATGCCGATCCGGTCGCGGATCACGTCGTCCCGCTCGCGGAGCCAGTCGACCGCGGCGGCAACATCCTTGACCGCGTCCAGGCGAAGGTCCTTGTCGTCGAGGTGACTGTATTCCTTGCCGTACCCGGTGCTTCCCCGGACATTCAGCGACAACACGGAGATGCCAAGCGACTGGATGTATTGATTGGTGGGGACCGCCGACGTGTACTGCAACCGTCGCTGGCTCTCGGGTCCTCCATGCACCTCGACCAACACCGGCCGGGGACCGGGGTGAGGCGATCTGAAGAAAAAGGCGGGGATTTGCCGTCCGTCGAAGCTCGGATAATGGATCAGCTCTGGCTCCACAACCGGCGGGCGGTTCTCGCTTGTGTCCCTGCCGAGGTGCTGGAGCGATCCATCCAGCCCGGCGAGCACAATGTGCGAGGGATCGGTCGCGGTCGACATCCCGAACACCACCGTACCGGAGTCCGGCGACCAGGCAAAACGATCGATCGTGCCGCGGGGAAGATCGATCGCTATGGGGTCAGCCTGCCCGTCCAGCGGGTGAATCGCCACGCGGGACCACCCGTCTGCATTGACACTGACCGCGGCCATGCGTCCATCCGGGGAGATGGCGAACCGTTCGACGTCCCACCTGTCCTCAACGATGGTGTCTCGCTTGCCCGATTCAATCTGGATCGCTTCGAGTCGAACGAACTCGGTGCCCTCGTTGGTGAGCAGGAATACCCGGGACATGTCCGGATGGAAGGCGGCGCCGGAAACCCACGCTTCACCCTCGTGCGGGGTAAGGACCCGCGGCGCGGAACCGGATCGTTCAAGCAGCAGCACATCGGCGTCGAGGTTCGTATTACTCTTGATAACCAGCGCACGTTGACCGTCGGCCGAGACGTCGACAGGCATGGCCTGGCCCGCCCCGGTCATCCAGACGTCCGCTTTCCCATCATCCCCGTCCGACCCAAGCACGTCGAAGGTCGACTCGTCCCGAGCGTTGGAACGGAACATCACGTACCGGCCCGAGCGTTGCACCGCTCCAGGCTCATGGATCGCGTCCGGGCGATGGGTGAGGCGGACGGGTTCGGACGTCAACGAATCGAAGCGCCACAGTTGCTGTCGCTCGTCGCCGCCGAGGTCCATACCGAACACCAGCACCCCGTTACCGTTCGAGACAAGTGACAACACCCGCTCCGGGAAATGCGTGAGAGGCACGATCGAGGCATTTTCGTCCGCCAGGGAGACGGTGCTGACTTGCGCCACGCCCGACCGGTCATCGAGCATCGCCAGCGTGCCGGAATCAAGGAACACCGGTGACGAGAACGACGGGCGATCCAGGAACGCACGCGCGGCATCTTCCATAGGTTGCGCCGCTGCCGTATCGACTGTCGTCATGCCGCTGCGTCTCCTGTTATGGTGGTGTCAAGGCAAGTGCGCATTGGAGCGGGCGCTTGCCGCGGCGAACGGGTGACCGCCGACGTCTTGCCCGTCCCGCCATGCGCTGCCACTACGCCGTGGGCTCGGGGTTATCCCTTTCGGATCTCACTCCCGCCGACAAGCACTCAATCACAGCACGGACCGCTTGGCAAATCCGTTCCGCTTCCAGCCCCTGTTGGCAACGCCTTCACCCCAGGAGTTTTTTCCATGCATTCCATTCCGCGCGTATGGAGCGCCTTACTGGCGCTGGTTCTCGCTTTCACGACGGTGGCTACAGCATCGACCCAAGCCGAGGGAGAGTACGAGGAGATCAACCAGCAAATGGAGGAGATCCGCGAACTGGAACTCCTCCAGCCCATCAATGTCTCTACGAAGACGCGATCAGAGCTCCAGGACGAGACGCGCCAGGATCTCGAAACCGATTATCCCATCCTCGATCGCCAGAACGACCAGCGGGTGCTGGAGGCCTTTGGGCTTATCGACGAGGATCAGGAGATCGGCGAAGTATATGTTGAGCTTCTGGGGGAGCAAATCGCCGGCTATTACGACCCTGAAACGGATGAGATGGTGGTGGTCTCCGACGATGCGGCGGGATCGGAACTGTCAGCCTCGAATGAGGTCACATATGCGCACGAAGTCGTGCATGCGCTCCAGGACCAGCACTTCGACCTTGAATCCTACAGCGATCAGCGCATTGAGGGATCCGACGACGAGTCTCTAGCGATCACCTCTCTGATCGAGGGCGACGCGACGGCCGCGCAGATCCAGTACATCATCGCGAACCCGGGATTGATCGCCGAGCTGTCGGGAGACATGGATGCGATTGACGCAGGGAGTGAAGCGCTGGACACCGCCCCGCAGATCATCAGTGCCACCCTGCTCTTTCCCTATCGGCAGGGACAGACGTTCGTCGACGCGATCCTTGCCGAAGAAGGATGGGACGCGGTCAACGACGCCTATGCTTCTCCGCCGGTAAGCACCGAGCAAATCCTCCACCCAGAGAAGTACCTGGCAGGAGAGTTGCCGGTCGCCGTCCCCATGCCGAACATCGCCGAAGGTCTGGGCACGGGCTGGACCACCTTCGATACCAACACGATGGGCGAGTTCCAGATCTCCGTCATCCTGAGTGACGGTGAGGTCTCCGCCCGGCAGGCGGAGCAAGCGGCTGCTGGATGGGGCGGAGACACGTACACGGTCGTGGGCACGGAGGACCAGAACGTCATCGCCTGGAATTCCGTGTGGGACACCGAAGACGATGCCGCCGAGTTCGCCGCCGCCCTGGCCGCCAGGGAGAGCGGGAGACTTGACGCGTCAGCCGAAACGGACGGGACGGTGACGACCATCGACTCCGGCGACACGGTGGTGCGGATCGGCGTCGATGGCACATCGGTGACGTACGCATCCGCGCCGGATGAGACGGTGTTGGCCCAGGTGGACGAGTTGCAGGCGGCGGCAACACCGGTACCGTAGCGTCAGCACCAATCGACGGGATCCTGAGCTACCGATTCAGGATCCCGTCAGGAAGCTGATCACCGGGTCGAACGCGGGCGCCGCAACGGTCACCATGTCCGGCCGTTTGGCCAGTTCCGATTGCAACTGCAATCCATACCCGGCAAGGACGTGGTTCGGCGCTTCAAACGCGACGTAGTCGGCTCGCGAACCCATCAACGACGAGCCGCGCCGGGCACAGAGGGCGATGGTATCGAGAGTCACAACGCCGCGCTGGGCCAACCAGCGCTGGACATGGGCGAGGTGCATCCCTGTGCTCACCAGCGTCTCGAGAAGGATCACCTGCTCTCCGGGAGCCGGCATCGTTCGTGATCGGACCGGGGTAACGCGGCTCCTCGATCCCGATACCGTAAAGCTCAGCTCGCAGGATCGCAGGGACATGCCGCAGGCCCGCAGTTGATGCAGGCAGTCATGGAGCAGTGGAAGTGCGCCCCGGTTGCTGACCACCAGCACCGGAAGGCGATCGGTTGACGTCAACGCACGCTCGCAGCGCGCCAGAATCCGGGTCGTGATATCCGATACCGCCGAGGAGATACTGTCCCGTGATAGAAACACGTTCAAGGTCAACTCGTGGGGCTCCTGGTTGAGGACGCCCCGGTAGAGCCCGACCAATCGCTGGTAATCGGCGCGATAGAGGAGCTTGAGCCTGACGCCGGGGTAGCGTTCCCGCAGCAACCTGGCCTTGCGATTCTTGCGGCTGACAAGGCTCTGCCGCATGGTCGTGACTTCGAGATAGAGGTCGAGGTCCGGCAGGAAGAAATCGGGCGTCATCATCTCAGCCGGCCGTCCATCCGGATGTGAGCGAAGCAGGAATGCGGTTGGTTCGTATGACCATCGAATACCGAAGAAATCGAGGATCCGCGCTACCTCCCGTTCCGCTGGATGGGCGAACGACGCGTTCTTGCCCCATACCCCCGCGCGGCGCGGCAACGGCTGTTGCACGGCCTGATCGAGGACCGGTTCGGAGTGGCCGGGCCGGCTGGGTGTCGTCTCCGCTTGTCGCCTGTCCTCGGTCGCCACGGTACCCTCGTTTTGTCGCTACGGGGAGGCGACGTCGGGCGAACAGCCGGTATCCGGGCCGAATGGCACCATCCAGGCCATTAATGTTTGCGGGAGTACTCAGTGTGGCATAGCAGCCACCGCGCCACAAGCGGGTTAAAGCCTTGCTCTGCCACCAGTTGCTGGCA
>DASYVY010000399.1:0-4770 GCA_035936535.1 Thermomicrobiales bacterium
GCCATGTATCGCATGGCCTCATATTGCGAGGCACGCCCTTCGAGGTGGCCGAGGTCCTGCTCCTGCTTTCCGGACACCAGCTCACCATTGGCAAGCGTGATCTCCGCCTTTACCGGTTTGGCGATCCCGGCGGCCTTGGCCTTCTCGCTGATGTTGGTGGCCAGGAACCCGGTGTTCTGCACGATCACCGCGACCTTGTACAACCCGTCACCGAGTCGCTCGGCGGCCGGCTGCTCGATCGAGATGCGCGGTGCCGTTCCCATCGCCCGGAGCACGAAACGCGCGTTACCGGACGTCACCTCTTCAAGCAGCGGTCCAGGCGGGTTCTGCCAGGTGAAGGTGTAATCCCAACCACCGATCTCGACTGGTCCCAGCTGCGGGTGCTCAAACGGTTCCCAGATCTTGTATCCGGCGCCATCGACGTGGTCGTCGAGGGCCTTCAGCATCGCCACATCCGCGGAGTCGTCCCGGTGCCGCATGAACTCGATGAAATCGGTCACCTCTACCCCGGCTTTCCGGGGAAGGCTCCACAGCTCCGTCGAGAACGGGAACGCGCCCGTCTGCTCGTAGACCCAGTCCATCGCGACACCGCGGATCGGCTTTTTCTTGTCGTAGGCGAAGTCGTGGAAGATGGAGATGCACGGGTATCCCGTCTCTTCCGTGCCGAGTGCCCCGATGGCCTTGAAGACATCGAGATCGGCTTTGGGCAGGTCCTCATCCGCGTGTCTCGCGGAGGGCCGCAGGATCGCCGCAGACCACGTGTGGAAGTGCTGGGATCCGTGGATGTTGCGGTGTGCGAGCAGGAAGTCCGCCAGCGCCCGCGTTTCGGGCTCGGACAGCGGGTACGCTCCCGAACCCGCCTGCTCCCAGTGCGGTGCCCAGTCAAGCGGGAAATTCCGGTTCACATCCAGACCCAAGAGATCCGGGGCGAGCGGCACGGCCCCACCGTCCCAGCCATGAATCCTTCCCTCGGGCAGCACAAAGTAGTAGCTGCCACCCTTCTCGTCCGGGCCGCGCCGCACCATCAGCCGGGCATCGTCATCCGATATCTTCCAGGGTCCGTTCGGATCGGCAACTCGCATATGGCAGACGAGACCGTCGCCGTCCAGATCTTCGCGGACCAGGCCGTCCTGCTGATCCGGCTCCGGGAAGGGCCGCACGGAAGACCGGATCCTGCTTGACGTCCCTTCGAGGATCCGCTCCATGCCGTCGATGCTCAATGCAGGGACGACATAGAGCGTCGTTTCCCGCAAGAGCCGGCGGACCGTGTCATCCCCCTGGTTCGAAAGCAGGTGGTTCACAAGCCACAGGACCGTGGAGCAACCGGTCACCTCGCCCGCGTGGATGTTGGCATCGACAAAGTACGCCGGCTTGGTATCGTGCGAACCGGTCGTGCCGTCGGTGATCGTCAGGGACCAGATGTCCCGGCCGTCATACGTCGTTCCAATGCTGTCCATGGAAACGAGCCCGGGGTTGCCGGATTCCCAATCCTTCAGGAGTGCGGTCAGCTCAGCGTACCGGTAATACCGGTCGGGCCGATAGGTCGCGTCCTCCGCAATCCAGCGCTGAGGCGTGTACACCATGACGTTCCGCGTCCCCCTTGCGTCCGACACCCTGTCGTTCCACCACCCTCGAAAGTCCGCTCATGCCAGTGAACCGTAGGTCTCGGTCCGGTCTCTGTCAAACTGCTGCAGACCGGGGCGTCGATTGACGGTGCCGGGGTGTACTCCTATATTCGCGAAACGACTGCCGGTTCGGAAACCGGCGATTGCGGCTCGCTCCAACCTCGTGAAAGCACCACCCATGTCTCTTTCCCGGTCAGAACTCGACCAACTGATGCCATCGACCCGCGCCGTCCATGCCGGCAAGGGAGTCGATGCGGCTGAGGCGCGGCCAACCGCGGCCCCCATCCACGTCGCGACGGCGTTCAGCTACCCCGACGCGCGGATGCTTGACGATGTCTTCGAAGATAACTCAAGGGGATATGTCTATTCGCGCTACGGCAACCCGACCGTCCGCTCCCTGGAGCAGGCGATCGCCGTCGTCGAGCAGTGCGACGAGGCGATCGCCTTCGCCTCCGGCATGGCGGCGATTCACGCCGCGATCACCGGCGTTGCGGGACCCGGCGCGAAGATCCTCGCTTCCCAGGACCTCTACGGCGCCACCCATGCCCTCCTGCGCACCCACTTCGCCAGCATCAACATGGAGACGCACTTCGTCGACATGCTCGATCTCGACGCCGTGCGTGACGCCGCGACCGCGATCCAGCCGGCGATCGTCCTTGCCGAATCCATCTCCAATCCACTTATCCGGGTTACCGATATCGCCGCGGTCGCCGAGATCGCCCATGGAGCCGGCGCCAGATTGATCATCGACAATACCTTCGCCTCTCCGGTCATCATCCGACCGGCGGCTCTCGGTGCGGACCTCGTTGTGCATTCGACGACCAAGTTCATCGCCGGGCATGGCGACACGACCGGTGGGGTCATTGCCACATCGTCCCGATTTGCGGGACCGATCCGCGAGCAAGCCAAACTCTTCGGCGCGGTCACCGGCCCGTTCGACGCCTTCCTCGCGATCCGCGGGTTGAAGACGCTCGATCTTCGCGTGCGACAGCAGAGCCGGAACGCCCGCAAGATCGCCACGACGCTTACCCAGGACTCCCGCATCGAGCGGGTCAACTATCCCGGACTAGGGAGCGCCGTGCCGGACCCGCTGTTCCTCTGCGAAGATCGGGGTGCCCTTCTGTCCTTTGAAATCGCTGGAGCCGGTAGAGAAGAGATATTCGCGTTTATGGATGCGCTCAAGCTCTGCATTCCCGCTACCACGCTGGGTGACGTCTTTTCGCTCGTGCTCTACCCCGCCATGTCGTCGCACCGGAGCCTGACGCCGGAGCAGCGGCATGCGATCGGCATTCGCGACAACCTGGTCCGCATGTCCGTCGGGATCGAGGACCCAAGGGACATCCTCGCGGATGTGAACCAGGCGCTGGCCACGGCGACCGGCTAGCGAGTTCGCGAGCATCCATTCGGGAATGACGTTCCGCCCGTAGTGCGGAGCAGTAGAACAGGGAGACCCGGTGTCAGAGAGTGCAGATGACGTGAAGGTGCAACGCCTCAGGGAGCAATTGCCGGCGGTGCTCGCTACCGGCTATTTCAACGCCGGCACCAACGGCCCGTTGCCGAAGGTGGTGCACGAGACGATCCTGCGGACGGTCGAAGAGGAGTTCCACCGGGGCAGGATCGTGCCCGGAGTGTTTCAGGAGCATGAGGCGCGGAACAACCGGACAAGGGAGTTGCTCGCCCAGCTACTCGGCGGTGCGCCGACGGAGTATGCGCTGACCCAGAGCACGAATGACGGATTGAACATCGCCTTCCACGGCCTCGACTGGCAGAAGGGCGACGAGATCATCACGACATCCCTGGAGCACCCCACCATGTTCATGCCGATGGTGCTGCTGTGTCACCGGCACGGCGTCCGGATCCGGGTGGCGAACATCGGTGACGGCGGCGGGGACGTTGTTGCCGCCCTTGAGGCGCTGGTCAATCCGCGTACGCGGGTGATTGCCCTCTCGCACGTCCTGTGGTCATCGGGTGTGGTACTCGACCTCGCGGCAATAACCGCGATGGCGCATGATCATGGCATCCTCGTGATCGTCGATGGCGCCCAGTCGATCGGTCAAATAGCGGTTGACATCCCCGCTACCGGGGCCGATGCCTATACCGTCTCCGGGCAGAAATGGCTGTGCGGCCCGGAGGGAACCGGCGCCCTGTTTGTCCGCGCCGATCGGCAAGCGGACTTCGCACCCTCCTCCGTTCGGTATGGCCAGTACGATCCCGCTGGGTACTATATCCCGGCGACCGGTGGACGGCGCTACGAGATGGGAGAGAACAACCCGGCCGCCGTCGAGGGGTTTTGCGCCGCCCTGGCGTTCAATCTGGAAGAGGTTGGCCTTGAGTGGGGGGTATCGCGCGTCAAGCGGCTTGGAACCAGGTTCTACGATGCCATCTCCGAGGCGGAAGGAGTGACCCCGGCTTCGCCGCGCTGGCGGCACGCCGGCCTCGTTTGCTTCAATGTCGCCGGGATGGAGCCCGCCAGTGTCGCCGATGCGTTGTATGCGGAAGGATTCACGATCCGCTACGTCACCGCGCCACCGGGTCCCCGGGTCGCCCGCGCGTCGATCGGCTGGTGGAACACGGAGCAGGAAGTCGATGCTCTTGCGGCAACAGTCGAAACGCTTGGAGCGAGGGTGCTCGCGACAGCCACTGAACCGTAGCGAGGGTCTCCGCGAAAGGTAGCACCGTTGGCCGAATCCGGATCCCGGAAAGCAGCATCCTGGCCCGCCGAACACCGCGCCGCTCTCTCGATCATTGTCCATGTGGAAGCACAGCTTCCGGGCACGGATGCCGCTCCAACCGAGCCCGGCATTGATTACACCGCCGACGGGCTTCACCGGCTGCTGGGTCTGTTCGAGGACCTTGACGTCGGCGTCACCACGGCCTGGAGCGGAGCCGCGCTCGGAACCTATCCGCAACTGGCCCGCAGTGCCCAGGATCATGGACACGAGCTCTCCCTGAGCATCGTGGACGGGGCCGCGTCGGTTGACGACACGGAGGCGATAGCACGTCGCATCTCGGACCTTCCGATCGTTGGCCTTGTCGAGAGCCTCCCGCAATCCTCCTTCAGCAAGACACATGGAGGAAGCCCGGGGTCGGGAGCGGCCGCCCCCCGGTGGAGGATCGATGGAAGTGGCGGCGACCTCCCACGCCC
>DASYVY010000400.1:0-1898 GCA_035936535.1 Thermomicrobiales bacterium
GGTTAGCCCCTTCGGCCGTCCGTTTCTGGAGATCACGGGTTCTCTAGAACCTATTATGCACTTTGACCGGTCGCGGCGTCATCAGGCAGGTCAACGAGGCGTTCAGCGCCTCGCTCTGGAAGTGGTGCGGCCGCAAGGACGGCAGCCATGCCCGTGTCAGTCGAGACGAGTCGGTGGAACAGGCAGTTCGGTTCCTAACCGGAGGCCTGTCACCCTTCCTGCCCATCGGTATGAGGCCGGAAGTGCATAACGGCCTCTAGAAGCAGGCGTCGGAGAGTGCTACGTAGGAGGCAGCGCCTCGTCCGTCGGATCGACCTGGACGTTAGCCTCAGGGACCGTCGGGGTGCTCCACATCGGGGAATGCCGCCATGACCGAGGACCGACCCCTGTCCTCGGCGTACGCCACCTCGACCTCCGCCAGAAGCGTCTGGAGCTAGTCGTCATCGTAGCCGAGCGCGGGATCGCGGCGTGTCGTACGAGACCATCCGGGACACCATCCGCAATGAATGGAAGTCCGCCAAGTCCACCTCAAAACGCTGATCCGTGGCCGGGTGTGCGGCGATTAGCATGTCCTGCGGTAGATCTGACGGGCAGTCTTCCCGGTTAGACGCGAAAAGCTCTCCTCCTCGATCCGTGAACGCCGTCGGCCTTGAAGGACTCTATCCGGGCCCGCCCGACGTGCCAAAGCGCATCTGGTGAGGTTTTGTCCGCCATGCAAGCGGTTGGGTTCACACCCTGCCTGTCGTCCTTCGACCGAACCCCTGCTTCCTCTTGTAACGACCAGGCCGGTGATAGAAGCCATCCGGCGGTGAGTTCAGTGCAGCCGGCCGACGGGCTCTTGGACGTTTTGGCTGGGACCGATCACCTGCCGGTTCGCCGCTGGGAATCACTCCCGGAGCGCTGAATTGTGGCTTGCAACGGTCGGCGTCGCGCTCGGTTTGACGCCTCCCCGGCTGTTCTCTGCCCGCGCGAGGCGAACCAGGCGATCCGCCTTTCTGTCCCGGAGGAAGTCGTCGAGCGCTGCAGGGTTGAGTGGCGGGGCGAACAGGAATCCTTGCGCGCTATCACATCCCAAGGCATGTACGTTTGCCAGCTGCGCCGCCGTCTCGATCCCCTCTGCCGTCACGTCCATTCCGAGCGTGTGCGCGAGCGACGTGATCGCGCCCACAATTTCCCTGTCAACGCCGTCTGCACCCGATCCATTCACGAACGATTGGTCGATCTTGAGGGTATCGACCGGTAACCGCCGGATGTAGCCCAACGAGGAATACCCTGTCCCAAAGTCGTCGATCGCGACCCGCACGCCCTTTTCCCGCAACGTTCGCAAGGCCGAGGCGGTCTTCCCCCCATCCTCCACGAGGAACTGCTCCGTCACCTCCAGCTTCAAGCGGGTCGGGTTGATTTGAGTTTCGCTCAGCACTTGCTCCACGTCCGCGACGAAACCCGGCTCCCGGATTTGACGCGGTGACAGATTGACGCTGATGGTGAGCGGCTTGGCGAGTCCGCCCTGCGCGTGCCAGTCACCACCTTGGCGACAGGCCTCGGCCAGGATCCATCGGCCGATTGGCAGGATGAGCCCGGTTTCCTCGGCGAGCGGGATAAAATCTGAGGGAAGCAACCACACGCCGCCCGGTCGCCGCCAGCGCACAAGCGCTTCCACACCGACCACACGGCCGGTATTCAGATCCACCTCGGGTTGGTAGTGCAACCGCAACTCGCCCCGGTCGATGACCGACTCGAGCGCCATCCCCAGGTGTAATCGCTCCATCGCTCGCGTATGCATGCCTGGCTCGAAGACCATGAGGGTGCCCCGCCCCGCCGCCTTGGCATGGTAGAGCGCCGTGTCGGCCGCCCGCAGCAGATCCCCGGGATCCGCGCCCACGGTGGTACCAAGAGCG
>DASYVY010000401.1:0-2802 GCA_035936535.1 Thermomicrobiales bacterium
AACAAGGCGACCCGCGAGCCGGTTCCCGCCTCGGAGCTGGTGCTTGCCCTTCAATGCGGTGGCTCGGACGGCTGGTCCGGCGTCACCGCCAACCCGGCGCTCGGCTACGCCGCCGACCTGATTGTGAAGCAGGGCGGCACGGTCGTCCTCGGTGAGACGAGCGAGGTCTATGGAGGTGAGCACCTGCTGACGCGGCGGGCGGAATCGCCCGAAGTTGGACAGAAGATGGTCGACAAGATCCACTGGTGGGAGGATTACACCTCGATGTTCGGGGCCTCCATCGACAACAACCCCTCCCCTGGCAACAAGCTCGGCGGGCTGACCACGATCTACGAGAAGTCGCTCGGCGCGATCGCAAAGGCCGGAACGACGCCGATGACCGACGTCATCGACTACGCGGAGCGGATCAAGGGCCGCGGCTTTATCCACATGGACACCCCTGGCTACGATCCCGTATCCGTGACGGGTCAGGTCGCGGGCGGGTGCAACATCGTCACGTTCACGACCGGGCGCGGTTCCGCCTTCGGGTTCAAACCCGCGCCGTCCGTCAAGATCGCCACGAACAGCGAGCTCTATGCCAAGCAGGAGCCGGACATGGACATCAACGCCGGCCGGATGCTCGATGGCCTGAGCCTGGAGGAGATGGGCAACGAGATCTTCGACACCATCCTTGAGGTTGCCTCCGGGAAGCAGAGCAAGAGCGAGGCGGCGAACATCGGCGAGGAAGAATTCAATCCGTGGATCATCGGCGCCACCCTGTAGAGGATCGTGAAAGCCACTTGCTGTGATATCAAGTGACTGTGATGTGCCGCCCTTGTTCTACCACCGTCATGCTGAGCGGCAGCGAAGCATCCCCCGGCGATGGGCCGCACCCGCTCTGGTGCTGCGCACCAGCCTGTCT
Organism: Thermomicrobiales bacterium; assembly: GCA_035936535.1. GTDB lineage: Bacteria > Chloroflexota > Chloroflexia > Thermomicrobiales > UBA6265 > CADCWJ01. The sequence continues at coordinate 902 of DASYVY010000401.1, forward strand.
AGCCGGTCCGCGAAGCGGACATGGACAGGGCGCTCCAGCATGAGCGTCCGCCGTGCCGACCAGCGCTTCGCGCGGGAAGCCATCACAGGCGATTGCGCAGCAATCGAGTGGATACGCCCCATCGCTTCGCTCTGGATGACAGTGATGGGAGCGGGTGGCAAGGGACAATAGTCTTTGCGCACGCCGTGATCCGCATGACAGTGGATACTCCGGCCCCTCCAGACCACGGATGAACACCTATTGTGAAGCACAACGAACCACCACCCCCCTCCAACCAAGACCTGCTCACGCTGTTCGCCCAGCGGCTCGAAGCCGCCGGCGGCAGTGTCGCCCATGCGACGACGCAGATCGATCTCGCATCAGTCATCGATCGGATTGCTGACGGCGAAGGGATCGGTCGCGGCGTCACGCTCTGGATGTCGAGCGGGCTGCGTGACGCGGCGCCGGCGCTGGTTCCGACCCTTGCTCAATCCGGACACCAGATCGCGGTCCCCGGTGATCCGGGCATGGTCCGGGATCAGCCGTTGGGCCTCGCGATCGCCAGCGCCGCCATCGCCGAGACGGGTTCGGTCATCCTCGTCGAGCCGGAAGTCGCGGACCGCGCCGTGACCCTGATGACCCAGGTGCTGATCGTCGCCTGTCCGCTCGCGGCGCTGCTGCCCTCGCTGGACGAGGCGGCGACAGTCCTCCGCGAGATCTCCGGTCAGGGACCGTCATACGCCACGTTCGTGACCGGACCCAGCCGGACCGCCGACATCGAGCGCGAGCTCACCGTCGGCGTCCAGGGCCCGGGAAAGCTGCACATCGTATTCGTCGAGGATGTCGGCAGTCCGGCTGTGCTGCCTTCGTCAGCCGCCTAGGAATCTGCAAAACTTAATCTGTCATCCCGAGGGACGGTCCCTCGCTTCGCGCCGGGATAACCTCCGCGGCGATGGGTTGCGTCCGCCCATAGGCCATCCCGAAGGGATGGAGCGAAGTGGCCCATCGATTGCTGCGCACTCGCCTGTGCGGCATCCCAGCAGCCGCCTCGCCCGGCGCGGCGGCGCCTGTTCCTCCCGCGTCGGGGGATAGGCCAGGTGTCAGATGACCGTTGACGCTCCACTAGGGCGGCATCCGTTGCCTGCCACGATCGCTACAGCTGTGGCGGCCCCTGACGAATGCGCTCCAGCAGCGACTCCGCTGTCTCCCGCTCGTCCCACCGGCTCTCGATCCACCACGTCGCGCCCGCCTCGGCCAGCGGCACCAGGCGATCGACGGTCTTGTCGATGTCGGCAGGATCAGTGACGCCTTCGACCACGATGTCTATGGGATCAGAAGCTGGGCGACGAGCTTCCATCCACGCCTTGATCTCACCGACCCGTTCGGGCGAGATGGTGTCGAACGGATTCATGCCGGGAGACATGTCGACCGCGATGATGCCGTCCCACCGTGCCGAGCGGGCGAGTGACTTCTCGTGTGGCCAGGCGCCGACAGTCCAGACCGGGATACGCGGCTGCTGGACGGGACGTGGCTGAAACCTCAGATCGGTCGCCTGGTAATGCGTGCCGTGGAAGTCGAATGGTTCGCCCGTCCAGGCCTTCTCGAGAATTGCCAGGCACTCGTCCAACTGCTGCGCACGCACCTTGCGGGCCGGACTGTCCGTATTGACGCGGGAATAACCGTCGTCCCATTCACCGCCGAAGCCGACCGGGATCACGAGCCGCCCGTTCGAGAGGTGGTCCAGCGTCAGCGTTTCCCGAGCGACCTTCCATGGCCGCCGGCGCGCCAAGCGTGATGCGCTCGGTCACGGTCGCCATCGCTCCCAACGCGACCCAGGGATCGAAGATCTCCCGTGATTCGATGCTGATGCCGTCCCAGACGAAGATGCCATCCCAGCCGTGCGCTTCTGCCTGCCGCGCCAT
>DASYVY010000402.1:0-1963 GCA_035936535.1 Thermomicrobiales bacterium
CCAGGAGATGCCAGAGTGGCGAGAGCCGGTTGCCGTCAGCGGCCTCGAGAAAGCGCCGCACCTCGTCAGCGGTCCAGACGTTCGCCCGGCGCCGCTGGATGCTGGGTTTGCGCACCTCACGTGCGACGTTACGGGCGATACGATCAAAGCGGACCGCCTCGCCCAGTGCCTGGCTCAACACGAGATGGAGGCGATGCAGCATGCGCGGCGAAACGCCAGCTGCCTGCCAGCTCACGTACTGGCCCTGGAGCAGATCCGGCGTCAGGTCCCGCGGCGCCATCATTCCAAGTGCCGGCCGGAGGTAGAGCCGGATCGCCGCCTCGTAGTCCCAGGCCGAGTTGGACGATATCGCGCCACGCTTGTTCGCAAGCCAGGAGTCAAGGAGCTCGGCAATCGTCGTCTTCGACGGGTCGATCAGCGTGCCACGGTCCTTCTGGACCAGCGCGGTCCGCTCGGCTGCCTGCGCTTCCTTCTTCGTGCCGAAGGTCCCGATCACGAGCCGCTTTCGCTTCCCGGTCGCGGGGTCTCGGCGATCGACCATAACCTGATAGGACGCTTTGCCCGTCGCCTTCGAGACCCGCCGCAGAATCGCCATGTGCTTCCCTTGCTTCCCGAAATGCTTCCCGAACTGCCACAACAGGTCGTGAATGTATGGAACCAGCTGGGAACAGGATACCATCAAATACCTGTCAATTAGGGGAATATTCGTGAATTAGCGGAGATGTGGGGAAAGTGGCGGGAACAGGTGATTATGTGCTTTTTCTAGCAGGTCAGCAGGACATCGAACCCCTCGTTGGCGAGCCGCCGCGCCTTTTCCATCGCAAGCATGGTCTTGCCGGACCCGGCACACCCGGAGATGACCGCCTTCCGATGGCGGCGAAGCTGGTCCATCACCCGGTACTGATTCTCGATCAGGTCAACCATCACCCGGTCCTGATCCAGCATGTCCGATCGCAACTGGTACTTCACGACCTCGGTCGTCGGCTTCAGCACGGCAATCAGGGCCTGGTGCGCATCCTGGGACATCGGCTCGCGGCGTTGTGTGCCGAACAGGCGGCGAACCGCCCCTTCGATATCGTCCAGATCCTCGCTCCCGATGATGCTGCCGCGTGGCGCATTCGGCCCCAAATCGTCCCCGCCGACGGCCATGTCGGGAAAGGCGACGCCGTACTGAAAGCTGTACTGGTAAGGGCGACTGGCGGAAGACTCGCCCAGATTTTCCCGGACCGCGTGCATCACCTGCCGGGCCTGATCGAACGGGCTGCGATTCAGCCGGTTGCGTTGTCCGTTCCTCGAGGTGGTGAACCAGGCGCCAGTGGCCCCGTCAACGGTGACGAGCCCGCCCTTGACCTCCAGGGCCAGCCAGCCCAACTCACGATGAACGATCAGGAAGTCGACCTCGGCCTCCTGGCGCGAGAGCGGGCGTTTCCTGAGCAGGAGCGGCACGGCATGCAACACCGTGAACGCCGGCGGGAGCCGATCCCGGAACAGCGCGAACAGGTTGCGCTCGGCGGCGCTGTCTGTCTCCGGATGACACGTCGCGGGAATCATCCTCGCCATATGCACCCCCCTTCACCAACTTTCACTCGTCCGCTGAACTGAGAGTAGATACCTTTACGTCCTCCTCGAATGCGCGACCCGCGGAAAACGCCCAATTTTGTGAGGCGACCTGACACGCGCCAGGGAGCTGATCCATGAGTCCGAGCAGTCATGACGTTCAGGTGCAACCCTGAGAAGGGAGCTTCGGATGTGCCGCAGCGTGATCCATTATGAAGTATTCACCTGACCCGCCACCGAGACACCGGGACAACGTGACGGCACTCCAGAGCGGCGATAGAATGCCGATGATCGACGGGGAGGCAAGACCACGATCATGAGTGCGGCCCGCTGCGCCCAGGAAATTGCAGGCTCGATCCGGAACACCACGTTGTTTGAGGAAGGATCAGGGAGCTAGACATGGTGT
>DASYVY010000403.1:0-3669 GCA_035936535.1 Thermomicrobiales bacterium
CGTCTACCTGATGGCGAGTTCCTTCGTGACGACGATGCTGATCCCGGAGGAGCAGGTCGAAGAGGGCGGTGAGGCCAGCGGCCGGGCGCTCGCCTATCTGGCGCACGAGCACCTGGGGGATGCTTTCGGCACCGCCTACGACATCAGCACGATCCTGATCCTCTGGTTTGCCGGAGCGTCGGCGCTGGCGGGCTTGCTCAACATCGTGCCCCGGTACCTCCCGCGCTATGGCATGGCCCCCGACTGGACCCGAGCCTCCCGGCCGCTTGTCCTGGTGTTCGCGGTGGTCGCCTTCGCGGTCACGATCCTCTTCGATGCCAGCGTCGAGGCCCAGGGCGGTGCCTACGCGACCGGCGTCCTGGTCCTGATGTCCTCAGCCGCGGTGGTGGTCACCCTGCTCGTGCGTCGCCAGCGTCGCCGCGGCCTGTTCATCCTCTTTGTCGGCATCACGCTCGTCTTCATCTACACCACCCTGACCAACATCATCGAGCGACCGGACGGCATCAGGATCGCCGGCTTCTTCATCGTCGCCATCGTCCTCACGTCGCTTGTCTCCCGGGTCTGGCGCTCGACCGAGTTGCGGACGGCCGAGGTGCGGTTCGACGAGACCGCGACGCGGCTTCTCTCGGAGGTGAGCTACAACGGCTACATCCGGGTCATCGCGAACCATCCCGATGAACGCACGTCCCGCGAGTATCTCGTCAAGGAACGGGCGGAGCGCGAGGCCAGCCACATCCCGGCTCATGATCCGGTCCTGTTTCTCGAAGTGCGCGTCACCGATGCTTCGGAGTTCGCTCCGGTCCTGAAGGTTCGCGGTGAGGAGATCGGAACGTTCCGCGTGCTGCAGGTGGAGAGTTCCTCGGTCCCCAACGCGATCGCGGCGGTCCTGCTGGAGATCAGGGACCGGACGGGCAAGCAGGCGCACGTCTACTTCGGTTGGACCGAGGGAAATCCGCTGAAGTACCTTGCCAAATTCGTCCTGTTTGGCGAAGGCGACATCGCTCCCCTCACGCATGAGGTGCTGCGCAAGGCGGAACCCGACCCGCGCAAGCGCCCGGCAATTTACGTTGGCTGAATCCCGGTCAGGCTAGCCGGTTCATCCAGTTTGTCGACCTGCTATCCAGCGTCACGCGGAACTCGACGAGAGGTCCGCATCCGCATCCGCCTCATACTGAACCGCGCTCGCCGTCAGGAGAACACGCCTGAGCCTCGGAGAGCGGATGCGCTCGGTCGCCCTGCATAAACAATCCGCTGGCGAGCCGGGCGAACTGAGCGCCTTGAAGGCTCTTGTCTTGCTGGTCACCCGGTGCTAGAACAGTGCTAATGCTTCCACCAGAAACGCTCCTTTCGTCCTGATGCCTCGTTTGCCGCCGGGGCACCTGGGTGGTTACGGGAGCGGACCTGCTTGGTTCGGCGTGGTGGGCACGAGTGATGGCGAAGGCAAGGAGACAACCATGTCGACGCAACAAGGGGACCTTGCATTACTCGATGATCCGGTCGCGCAGCGGATGCTGCAGTCGACCATCCCAGCCCGGGTTGCCTACACCTGGCACGATGGCACACCGCGTGTCATTCCGATCGGATTTCATTGGAATGGCTTGGAGGTCGTGCTTGGGTCGTTCCCGGATGCACCGAAGATGAAGGCGCTGCGTGACGGAGCAAAGGTCGCCCTGACGATCGACAGCGACACGATGCCGTACGACGTCTTGATGATGCGCGGCAGTGTCCGGACCGACATCGTCGAAGGAATCGCGCCGGAGTATGTCGCCATGACGAAACGGGTCATGGGAGACGAGCAGGGGCAGGCCTGGATCGAGAGCATGCGTCCGATCTGCCCACAGATGGCACGCGTCTTCATCCGGCCGGAGTGGGTGGGCATCCTCGACTTCCAGACTCGCTTTCCGAACGCCCTGGAGCGAGCGATGGAACAAGCGCAAGCCCAGCAGTAAACGCAATCCTAGACTCGGCCTCTGACTAGGAGGAGGGGCGCTACCGCATCTTCAGGATGCGGTAGCGCCCGGAGTTACGGAAGGCAGGGAGTCCCAGCTTCCTCCATGTGCCTCTGGCAAACCCGGCATGCCAGCCAGCTGAGTGGATAGAAGGGTGCCCCGCTCGGCGACATCGGATAGAGCGCGATGCGCCGCCGACCGTGCTACTCCGGCCGAAACCGATCACGAGCCTTCGCAGGATTCGCGGTTCGACCGGGAACCGCACCTAGTCCGAGCCTGCCGCTGCCAGAGCCGGTATTGCGCAGGACACGTCCGTGTACTCGATGCCGTCGATCGAATCCGGGGCATCGGGTCCGCACATCGGGCAGTGTGGGTCCTTGCTTAGCTTCAGCGTCCGGAACGTCATCCCCAACGCGTCGTACATCAGCAGCCGCCCGACCAGCAGCTCCCCGATCCCGAGCACCAGCTTGACGACCTCTGTCGCCTGGACCATCCCGATCGTCCCGGGCAGCACGCCAAGCACGCCCGCCTCGGCGCAGCTCGGCGCCAATTCTGGTGGCGGAGGCTCCGGGAACAGGCAGCGGTAGCACGGCCCGGTCTCCACCCGGGGGTCGAACGTTGTCGCCTGCCCCTCGAACCGGAAGATGCTGCCGTGTGAATAGGGCTTCTTGAGCAGGACGCAGACATCGTTGACGAGATACCGCGTCGCGAAGTTGTCGGAGCCATCCAGCACCAGATCGTAGCCCTCGATCAGTTCCTGCGCGTTGTCCTTTGTCAGGCGCACCGGGTGCAGCTCCACGGTCACGTCGGGATTGAGCGCCGCGATCGCGTCCCGCGCGGATTCGACCTTTGGCTGGCCGAGCCTGTCCGTGGTGTGGATGATCTGTCGCTGGAGGTTGCTGTCGTCGACGTCGTCGCCGTCGACGATCCCGAGCGTGCCCACGCCCGCCGCCGCCAGGTAGAGCGCCGCGGGAGAGCCAAGACCGCCCGCGCCGATCAGCAGCACGCGGGCACCGAGCAATTGTTGTTGCCCCGCCTCGCCGATCTCCGGGATCAGGAGATGGCGGCTGTATCGCCGCCGCTGCTCCGCCGAGAGCGTGGCGGGAAGGACCCACGCTTCGCCCGCGTCCTTCCAGGCGTTGAACCCACCCGCCAGCGAGCGGACCTCGCGATACCCGAGCTCCTGCAGCGACTGCGTCGCCAGGGCCGATCGCGTGCCGCCGGCGCAGTAGACGAGCACCGGGCGGTCCTTGTCCGGCACCACATCCTCGATCCGCAGCTCCAGGAAGCCGCGCGGGATGTGCGTCGCGCCGGGAAGGACACCTTGTTCGACCTCGTCTCCCTCCCGGACGTCGATGATCGCCGACGCCTCGCCGCTGATCTGTGCCCGCGCCGTGGCGACATCCGCCTCGGTGATCCGGGATCGTGCCTGGTCGAGAAGGTCGCGAAAGGTTGGCATGGTACGGATCTCCGTAGGGTCAGAAGTGTTCTTTTCGCCGCTTTCGGGCAGACCTCCGTGTCTGCCCCTACAAGACATGAGGCGTCTCATATCTCTCCAGCATACCGTTACGGACCGGGAACGAACGTCTTGAACCGGCGAGCGACCCCCGTATCACCGGTCACGGTCAGATGCGGATCATCGGCCGTGATGCGCCCGCAGATGAAACGCATGATCGTCGAATCCGTTCCGGCGACCAGGGCCTGGGGAATCCCCTCGGCA
>DASYVY010000404.1:0-4584 GCA_035936535.1 Thermomicrobiales bacterium
ATCCTGATCATGGACGAGTGCGTCGCGTGATGGAGTCGGACACCGGTCCGTATATCGTGCCGATTTGTCTACTTGGTGAACTGACCTATCTGGTAGAGCAGCGTCTTCCTCCCATGGCTATGGCCGCATTGCTGACGGACCTTGAATCTGGCATGTTTGTCCGCGATGCCGGCCGCCAAGACATTCCTCGCATTCGCCACCTCATTCACCGCTACGCGGACTTCCCGCTGGGTTTCGTCAACGCCGCGGTGGTCGCCTGCGCCGAGCGCCACGGTGGAAACGTGCTTACCCTCGACGTCCGCCACTTCGGGGCCGTCGCCCGCGAGGGCACCATCACGCTGCCACTGTTGAAATAGCAACGCCACGCGCCTACATCAGCCCGATCTTATTAGGCGGCACAAGTTCGCGCATGCGAGCCACCGACACGCCCTCCGAGTAGAATCCTGGCTCATCTACGCCGTTTCCCAGGAGGAGTCAATGCCACTCGATCAGCACCAGCGTCTGTCGATGCTGCGGGAGCGGGCGCCTGAGTACCTTCACGTCGCGTTGACGAACATTACCCGCGAATACCCCAATATGCCGCACTTCATCGCGACGGGTCCCGGTCCGTACCCGACGCACCGGGAGTTCCACCCGGCGTTCTACGGCTGCTTCGACTGGCATTCCTGCGTCGAGATGCACTGGGTCGTCGTCCGCCTGCTTCGCCTTTTTCCGGACGCTGTGCCTGCGCAACAAGCTCGTGCAACCCTCGATGAGCTTCTCACCACCGAGAACGTCGCGGCCGAAATCAACTTCTTCAGCAACCCGAATCACCGCTCGCTGGAGCGTCCCTATGGTTGGGGCTGGTTGCTGACGCTGAGCCAGGAGTTGGAAACGTGGGATGATGCCAATGGAAAGCAGTGGGCGAGTATCGTTCGTCCGCTCGCGGAATTGCTCGCGACCAACCTAGCGAATTGGCTGCCGAACCTGACGTATCCCCAGCGAACCGGTGTCCATCCGAACACCGCGTTCGCGCTCTCTCGCTCCTACGACTGGGCAACACGTCGCGCGGCAAAGGGCGATGATAGGTTGCTGACCGCGATCCGGACGGCGGCTCCTCGATGGTTCCTCAATGATGTGGACTACCCGGCGCACTTCGAACCATCCGGTTCGGACTTTCTCTCGCCCGCCCTCACGGAAGCGGAGTTGATGTCCCGGCTTCTCCCGGCACCGGAGTTTCCCGGCTGGTTGGAGCGGTTCCTCCCCGGCCTTGCCGATGGACAGCCGGCATCACTCTTCCAGCCCGCCACGGTCTCCGATGTGACCGATGGCCAGATTGCCCATCTCCACGGGTTGAACTTGAGCCGGGCTTGGGCTTTCATCGTGCTCGCGGACCGGCTCGCACCACATGACGCCCGGATCAATCCACTACGTGAGGCCGCGGAGCGCCACGCGGCGGCCGCGCTGCCCTACGTCGTTGGCACCGGTTACATGGTTGAACACTGGCTCGCGGCGTATGCGACATTGCTGTTGAGTAGTTAGCGGTCAACAATCAGCCCATATGATCGGGCCAGGCTTCCGTTCGGTCCCAGCTCACCGACTCCGCTTGCCAACCGCACCCCTAGTCTGTTCCCGAGGCTAGTGACGGTGTCTGAATGCTGGTCGCTCGTCATCGGCTCGATTACCAGTGGATCTCGATGCGGGTGCCGAGGCTCGTGAAAGCATAGATAGTGGCCGCATCCGCCGGGTTCGTGGCCACGCAACCCCAGGTCGAGCCGCTACCTCCAGCCACCACCCCGCCGAACCGGTCCATCGTCCAGCCATGGAACCCATTGTCCCGTGACGAGTCGAATCCCACCCAATACATGATGTACGCGCGCGCGTAGGGTGTGTAAGTCAGTCCCGCGACTTTGCTGGAAACGAAGTAGGTGCCAGTCGCGGTCGCGTAGAAGCCATTGTCGGTATCACCGCTCATCGAGGCAGCGTAGGTGGCAATCACGGTTGATCCAATCATGAGGTGAACCTGGTTGGTCGACCGGTTGACGTCGACCCACCATTCTCCAACCGGTGCCGCTAAGACCTCGATCCCGGCAATCGCGGCTCGATCGGCACTGGAGGAGAACTCGAGATCAAGGATGCCGTCCGCGACATCCACCGGGAGATCAATGGTCGTCGCGGTCATCGCGCCAACGTTGGCAAAGATATCGTAATCGACCAACTCCGCGGGTCCATCCTCGGCGTTGACACTGAAAACGCGCCGGCCGATCTCGCCTGGCCCTTTGCCGGGCGCGCCCCAGTAGATTTCCGCAACGTGCAACCGTACGACATAGAATCCTGCCGAGGGGAGGGGGACCGCGTAGCCGAAATCTCCTTCGCGTTCGTTGGAAAGACGCTGGGTAAGGTAGAGCGCGTCGAGGTCCGTGCCGAATACTTCGCCCGTGCGCGGTTTCGCGAGACGAGTCTCGCCGGCGTAATGACGGTCGGTTTCCCAATCGACTGCCGATATGTCCTCAGGTTCGATGCCAGCGTCGATCTGAATGATTGGAACATATGCTTCCATCGGAATTACGAACGATGCGAGGACAGGTGGCGGCCCTGCCGGCGGCTCCGGACCGGGCTCCCAGTTTGGCACGTCGCCTTCGACTGCCTCTGGCGGCGCGGTTGAGGAGGGTTCCGGGACAGTCTCGACCGATGGCGCGGCCGGCGCGGAGGTTGGCGTCGGCTCTACGACGGGAAGCGTCGCGGTAGGCTGCGGAGCTTGCCGAACATCGCAGGCATCGCCAACACCGTTGCGGTCCTGATCCTGCTGATCAGGGTTCGCGATAGTCGGGCAGTTGTCGGCCACGTCGCCAATGCCATCGAGATCGGTGTCCACCATCTCACCGTAGGGCGTCGGGTCACAGACATCGCCGAGCCCGTCGAGATCGCTGTCGAGTTGATCCGGGTTAGCAATGTCCACGCAGTTGTCGAAACCGTCGGCAATGCCATCGAAGTCGCTGTCGGCGGGCGGGGGTGCGGGAGGTTCGGGGGGTTGTGGATCGGTTGGAACGGAAGGATCGGGCGGTAGCGGCTCGGCTGGCGGCGGAGCCGGGGCTTCAGTGGCCAGCGGAGGGGCGGTCGGTTCACCATCAGGCTGGCGGATCGTGCCATCCTGAGCCGCGGTGGGACTAGTAAGGGCGGCGAAGAGTCCAATGACGAGACTGAAGAGGAAGAAGCAGCGAACGAGCGCCGTAGTGGGTACGCGGCGATCCATGAGGCCCCCAGGGTAATAGCGAACGACGATTAGGTGCGGTCAACAACCAACGAACCGCCCTGCTCTCTTAGCATAGATTGCCGCTCCAACATTGCCAGATGTACGGACGGGTTTCCGTGTAGATGGTGAGAACGACCATAAAGCCTTCATAATGGCCAGCAAGGACACTCTCAACTGCCGGTCGCCAGTTCCAAGCTGATGCGGATCCTCGCATACTCAGCAACGTAGCGGCTCAGAAATGCTGCCGGCGAGAGGATTGGGATGTCCTTGTCGCAGCCGAGCTTGAGCAGATGGGGCTCACCAGTGACCACGCAATCAGCTTGGCCGGCGCCGGCGAGGAAGTGGTCGTCGTCCAGACCGTCCTCCACCACCTTGGGCGTCTCGCCGCGCTCAACGCCCTCCGCCAGCTCCCGGAGGGCCTCACTGATCTGCGCCAACTGGATGAGGAGCGGGAGGCATCATGCACAACGACGCGATCGCGGCGGCGCTCGTTGTTACGGCGCTTGTTGGTGTGGTACCGACCAGCTTCAGTCAGGCGCACAATGTCCAACAGAGCAGCCCTCCCGTGGCCTCATCGCCGGACGCCGCCATGGCAACGGCTCAAAGCCTCCAGGTGCCGGCCGGCTGCGTTGCCGAGGCGACGGAGAGTATCGCGGCCGCGTTTCCAGCGAGTTCTCCCCCGAGTGCATCGCCAGCCGCGACACCGCCGGTCTTCTCCACGCGGATCACGCTCTTTGATTTGGGCTATCGACCATGCGCACTGCAGCTCCCCGCGGACACCCCTGTGGCAATTACCTTTGATAATATTGGTATCGCGGTCGGTAACTTTGTCGTGGACGAACTCGGCGTCCGGGGTGAGGTGAGCGGGGCCGGGCAAACGACCCAAGTCATGATCACCGCTCCAGCAGGCACCTTTGCGTTCTATAGCGAAGTTCCTGGTCAAAGGGAGGCCGGACGGGCTGGTGTTCTCGTTGTGGGTCACGGGGATACTCCCGCTCCAGGCCCTCCAGAGAGAGGAACTCCCGTCGCGTGATGGGTCTACACCTCGACAGATGACCTGCTCCCGTTCTTCGGTCCAGTTATTCTGAGAGTCCGATCAACTCCTGCCGTCGACGGTGACCCTAGGCGACGGCTCACGCACCGATGGCAAACTCCAGGCTGATGTCCAGCGCGGGGGCGGAGTGGGTCAGGGCGCCGACGGAGATCAGATCGACGCCGGTCCCGGCGATGGCGCGGACGGTCTGTAGGTTGACCCCGCCGGAGGCTTCTACGAGGGCACGGCCCGCGACGAGATCGACCGCCTGGTGTATGGTCTCGACATCCATATTGTCGAGCAGAATGGCATCGGCGCC
>DASYVY010000405.1:0-3160 GCA_035936535.1 Thermomicrobiales bacterium
GCCTGGCTTTCCATCCCCTCCTGGCCCTGATATTATTGAGAATAATTATTACCTGAGAATAGTGGACATGGAAAAGACATCGTCCTCTGCCTACGGAGAACCAGCATGGCAGCACCGCTCGCGCGGAACATCACAACAGTCGGGCCCCTCTCCAGCCAATTCAACAACGCCGGGCGGTCACTCCAGCAGTTCCTCGCTCATTGGAAGCTCGCGCTGGCTGCGTCCGGAGCCTGGGCGCTGACGTTCGCCGCGGTTGCCCTCGATCACCTCACCACCGCACAGGCGCCGGTCATCGTCGCGCTCTACGTGCTGGCGTACCTCGCCGGCGGGCTGATCGCGGCGCGAGCCGCGATCAGCGACCTCGTGGATCGCACGGTCAACGTTGATCTCCTGATGGTGCTGGCGGCGATCGGCGCGGCGACCCTCGATGCCTGGGCGGAAGGTGCCATCCTGCTTGCGCTGTTCGCGACCTCCAACGCGCTGGAGCATCATGCTCTCGATCGCACCCGGAACGCCGTGCGGGCGCTCATGGAGCTCAGCCCGGACGAAGCGACGGTGCTCGATGATGCTGGAGAGAGAATCGTCCCGACCACGGACCTCAAGATCGGCATGACGATCCTGGTCCGGCCGGGCGAGAAGATTGCCGCCGACGCGGAGGTCGTCTCCGGCGCGTCCTGGGTCGATCAGTCCGCGATCACGGGCGAGTCGGTCCCTGTCGCGAGGGCAGCCGGCGATACGGTGTTCGCGGGTTCGGTCAACGGAAGCGGTGCGCTCCGGGCCCGTGTCTCCCGGCTGTCCAGCGAGAGCACGCTTGCCCGGATCGTCCGGCTGGTGGAGGAAGCGCAATCGCGGAAAAGCCGGTCCGAGCGGTTCACCGATGCGTTCGAGGGACCCTATGCGATCGGCGTGATCGCCACCGCCTTTCTCGTCGCGCTCGTGCCGATCGCGCTTGGCGCCGATCGGAGCGATGCGTTCTACCGGGCGATGACCCTGCTCGTCGTGGCGTCGCCCTGCGCGCTCGTGATCTCGACGCCGGCGGCGACGCTTTCCGCAATCGCGAACGCCGCCCGTCACGGCATCCTGGTCAAGGGCGGATCGTATCTCGATGGGATCGGCGCCACGACCACCGTCGCGTTCGACAAGACCGGCACGCTCACTTATGGCCGGCCGGCGTTGACCGACCTGCGCACCACTGCCGGAATGGCCGAGAACGACCTGCTCCGGCGCGTCGCCAGCGTCGAGCACCTCTCCGAGCACCCGATCGCCTCGGCCATCGTCGCGGAAGCATCCGCACGGGGGCTCTCCCTGCTGCCGGTCGACCAATTCAGGGCACGGCCGGGCATGGGTGTCACCGCGGTCGTCGATGGCGAGCCAATCGCCGTTGGCAACATCGCCTTGTTCCGGGATCTCGGCATCGTGGTTCCAGCCGACATCGCGGCCACGCTTCAGGAGCTGCAGCGCCGGGGCCGGACGGCGATGCTGATTGGCAGCGATCGGCACATCCTCGGTGTGGCCGGCGTCGCCGATGTCGTGCGCCCCGAAGCGGCTGCCGTGGTGGCCGCGCTCAAGCGGCTCGGGGTGCGGCGAACGGTGATGCTCACCGGCGACAACGATCTCGTCGCCAGGGCGATCGCACGGGAAACCGGGATCGACGACGTCTACTCCGATCTTCTGCCCGAGGACAAGCTCGACGTTATCAGGGCCTTGCAACGTGATGGGCCCGTGCTGATGGTCGGTGACGGCGTGAACGACGCACCTGCCCTCGCGGCCGCCGATCTCGGCGTGGCGATGGGCGTCGGCGGAACGGATGTCGCGCTCGAGACGGCGGACATCGTGCTGATGGGCGATGACCTCGGCAAGCTCCCGTTCGCGGTGGGCCTGAGCCGGAAGATGCGAGGGATCATCCGCGTCAACATCGGGATCTCGTTAGCGGTCATCACCGTGCTCGTGCTGTCGACGCTGTCGGTGGGAATCCCGCTCCCGCTTGGCGTCATCGGGCACGAGGGAAGCACGATCATCGTCGTCCTCAACGGCCTGCGGCTGCTCGCCTACGGTCGCGACCGGGAACCGGGGCTCCTCCTTGGCCGTGCCAGGGCGAGCGAGCCCGTCGCGGATGGGCGTCCACTGGCGGTTTCCTAGCCCCCCGGCGGGAAATCGAAGCGGCTTCCCCGGCCCCCGAGCAGATCCCTTCCTCGGCGCCCCGCCCCGGGGTCTGCGTGGGGGGCCGGTCCGCGTGAACCCTGGAAATGACGTCCCGCACATCGTATCCCTTGTCCCTGTATCCTGCTTCCCGGTATGGCCGAGCCGGGTTTGCCGAACGCATCCAACAAGGGGAACGAGTCATGCCGGCCATCAAGCTCGACGCCGTCACGATCGATTGTCCCGACGCGAAGGCGTTGGCGACCTTCTACCACCAGCTCACCGGGATGAGGATCGTCGAGGTCGAGGATGGCTACGAACCGGTGGTCGCCGGAAAGCCCATCGACCTCATGTTCCAGGAGATCGACACCTATCAGCCGCCGACCTGGCCGACCCAGGAGCGCGGACAGCAGATCCATCTCGACTGCACGTGCCGGGATATCGAAGCTGGGGCCGCGTTTGCGGAGTCGATCGGTGCGAGGCGGGCACTCGAGCAACCCGGAGAGCGCTGGCGCGTGATGCTCGATCCCGCCGGCCACCCGTTCTGCCTGTCCCATTATCCGTAGCGGGAGCGTGTCCCCCCTTTGTCATTCCGCGCTCAGGTTCACCGAACCTGGTCCGGTGGGAACGCTTGGGCAGATACAAGGGGCAACCCTTCTGGAACCCGCGGGGGTCCTGTTGCTCGAGGTCCGGAACTCGCGGGACATCGATCAGGCCAGCTGCAGCGATGACCGTATCGCAACGGAACCCGGGCAAGGAGCGCTGACGTGCGTGAATCGAACCAGTTCCAACGCTACCTCGTTCACGAATTCGTCGATGATTACCACGACGGCGTGATGAGCCGTCGGGACATGATGGCGCGTGTGCTGAAAATCACGGGAAGCGCCGCCGCCGCCGCGACCATCTTGACCGCGCTCGGCGTCAAGGCAGTCGACGCCATGGCACCGGAACGATTGCTCCGTCAGGGGCAGCCCGAGTCGCAAAGCCCGCCCGCTGTCCCGGAAAACGACCCGTCGATCGC
>DASYVY010000406.1:0-1634 GCA_035936535.1 Thermomicrobiales bacterium
CGAGTATATTATCGGCCGGTCGACCGCGGATTCGAACGCGATCTGGGGCGGCGACTGGACCGGATCCGTGAGCTCTACCGGGAATCGGCCATCCAGCCCGACGAACCCGCACCGGACCGGCAACCTCCCGCCAGCAAGGACGCTCTATGACCGAGATCATCCCGATGCGCCGCTCTCACGGGCGGTCGACCGATGGCCTGCGACCTGTCACCATCGAGCCGAACGCCATCCCTCACGCCGAAGGCTCGGCTTACATCAAGGTTGGAGACACGCATGTGCTGTGCGCCGCCACGGTCGAGGAGGGAGTTCCTCGCTGGAAAAAGGGCGATGGCACGGGGTGGGTCACGGCCGAATACGCCATGCTGCCCCGGTCAACCCCGGATCGCATCGGTCGAGAATCGGTGTCCGGCAAGCAGGGCGGTCGCACGGTCGAGATCCAGCGCCTGATCGGTCGCTCTCTCCGGTCGGTGACCGACCTGAAGGTCCTGGGCGAACGTCAGATCACCCTGGATTGCGATGTGATCCGGGCCGATGGAGGCACCCGTTGCGCCGCCATCACCGGTGCCTATGTCTCGCTCGCGCTCGCCTGCGCGCGGCTGCAAAAGGAGAAGCGGATCCGGTCCAACCCGCTCCGCGCGATGGTCGCCGCCGTCAGCGTTGGTGTGGTGCGCGGGGTGCCCCTCCTCGACCTTGACTACGCCGAGGATTCCAAAGCCGATGTCGATGCCAACATCGTGATGACGGACGGAAACGCATTCGTCGAAATCCAAGGCACGGCGGAGAAAAATCCTTTCGCGCCCTCCACGCTGGATCTGCTGCTCGCGCTGGCGTCGATCGGACTCGACGAACTGTTCTCCGCCCAGCGAGTGGCGATTGCGGAAGCCACCGGGATGTAGCTGGCCGTGAAGCGGGATCGGGACCCACTCCCTGTTGTCCACTCGGTCTTCGCCGCCGATGCGCTCGTTCAGGTGCTTCAGGAGCGCTACGACATCGGGCAGGTCGGGGATTGCGCGCTCGAGCGAAGCTACGTCAACGATGTCTTCCGGCTGACAACGGCGGCAGGAGCACGGTACTACCTCAAAGTCTACCGGCGCGATTGGCGATCCCTGGCCGATGTCGCCTGGGAGTTGCGGATCCAGGAACACTTGCTGACGAATGCCGTCTCGATCGCCCGGCCGATCCCGCAGCGCGATGGGTCACGGATAACCGTGCTAGACGCTCCCGAAGGTGAGCGTGCCGCGGTCCTGTTCGCTCAGGCGCCCGGCTCCAAGCCCCGACAGCCATTCACAGCCGAGCTGTACACTTGGTTTGGACGTGCCTCGGGCGAGCTTCACGCAGCGCTCGACACCCTGCCCAATGCGTCGGGGCGCCCCGCAGACGATATCGAGACGCTCGTCATGGCTCCTGGTCGCGCCCTGCGGGCCGCTCTCGCACCTGACGCAGACGAGCGTCACGCGATCGAGGCGATCGTGGGCCGGCTTGCCGAGGAGATCGGACGGCAATCGCCGGAATTGGATTGGGGTATCTGCCACGGAGATCTGACGCTGGACAACATCGCCGTCGCGCAGGACGGCTCCATCACATTCTTCGATTTCGACCTGGCCGCCTTGTCGTGGCGGGCACGCGATCCGTGC
>DASYVY010000407.1:0-5722 GCA_035936535.1 Thermomicrobiales bacterium
CCCCGGTGGCGGGCTTTCTGGCTGTGCCACGAATGCATACCGGCCCACTCGCCGTGGCGGGTGCTACAATTCGTCGGGCTCGGCAACCGCCAGTCTCTCATCTTGCACGCTCCGTGATCGGATCCGGTGTGCCAGTGACATGATCACTGGTTCGGGTTCGAGGTGACCGGAGCGGAAGCACAACACACCATACAAGGAAGGTCACATGACACAGGTTCAGCTTCAGGAAGGTCGCAATCCCCGGGTGAGCCTCAAGGTGCTCCTCGAAGCAGGTGTCCACTTCGGGCACCAGAAAAACCGCTGGAACCCGAAGATGAAGCCGTACATCTTCACCGAGCGGAACGGCATCCACATCCTGGACTTGCAGCAGACCGTGCCCATGCTCGAGCAGGCGCACGAGTTTGTCAGCGAGATTACTTCCAGGGGTGGACACATCCTCTTCGTCGGAACCAAAAAGCAGGCGCAGGACATCGTCAAGCGCGAGGCTGAGCGTAGCGGCCAGTTCTATGTCAACCGCCGATGGTTGGGCGGCACACTGACGAACTTCGTCACGATCCGGCAGCGGCTTCGGCACCTCAAGCAGCTTCGCGCCGAAAGCGAGAGCGGCGAATGGAACCTGCTGCCGAAGCAGGAAGCTGCATCAAAGCAATTGCAGCTCGATAAGCTGGAGCGAACGCTCGGCGGCATGCGCGACATGACGCAGCTTCCTGGCGCCCTTTTCATCATCGATCCGAAGCGCGAGCACCTCGCCGTTCACGAGGCGCAGCGCCTCGGCATCCCGACGATCGCCATGGTCGACTCCAACACCGATCCGAACCCGATCGACATGGTGCTTCCGGCGAACGACGATGCGATCCGCTCGATTCGCCTCTTGACCGCTGGCATCGCGCAGGCCGCAATCAATGGCCGAATCGAGCGCGAGAGCGTCGATGGCGACGGAGAGGATTTCGCTCAGGCGATCCAGAACGAGGATATGTTCGCGGGCGCGCAAGTGAAGGCTGCCGATACCGAAACAGCTTCTGAGCCGGTGCAGGAACCCGCCCAGGCCTGACCCGCGGCCTCTGGAACAATGCACGCAAACACGGCCATGGCGGTATCGGCCAATACGACTTCGATGAGGTGAGGTTTTCAAGGTGGCGATCACGACAGAACAGATCCGGACACTCCGGGAAAAGACCGGTGCCGGCATCATGGACAGTAAACGCGCGCTTGAAGAGGCCGGTGGCGATCAGGGAAGGGCGACCGAGATCCTTCGCCAGCAGGGGCTGGCACGCGCCGGAAAAAAGTCCGACCGGTCCGCGCTTCAGGGGCTCATCGAGCCGTACATCCACAACGGTGGCCGCATCGGTGCGCTGGTCGAGATCAACTGCGAAACCGACTTCGTCGCCCGTACTCCGGATTTCCAGGCGCTCGCGCACGATGTGGCGATGCAGGTCGCAGCGATCCCGCCGAGATATGTAAGCAAGGACGATGTCCCGGAAGCCGATCTCGGACCGCTGGAGAAGGAATTCGGCAGTCGTGACGACGCGCTGAAGCAAGTGGTGCTACTGGAACAACCGTTCATCAAGGACGCCAAGAAGACGGTTGAAGACCTGGTGAAGGAAGGCATCGCAAAGCTCGGCGAGAATATCGTGATCCGGCGTTTCTCCCGCTTTGAGCTGGGAGCCTCCACGGATGGAGCGGCCGACGGTACCAACCCATCCTGATTCCGGTCCTCCACCGGCCAGATCCTTGGCTACTCCCCTCGCGGCGTACCGATGTTCGACGGTGGCGGGCAGTGTGTACAGGCCCGCCGCCTCTTGCCTCTCTGCGTTGCTTCCGGCGTTCGAGAGACGCGCCACTGCTTCTCTGCCGCCCCTCACCTGTCTTCGGTACTGAGCAGACGAAAGGACCCCCGGCATGAGCAGCAGATTTCAGCGGGTTCTCCTGAAGCTCAGCGGTGAAGCATTGATGGGGGACGCACACTTCGGGATCGACCCCCTTGTGGCACAGGAGATGGCTCAGCAGATTCGAGCCGTCCACGAGCTGAAGACGGAACTCGGAATCGTCATCGGTGGCGGCAACATCTGGCGTGGACTCTCGGCAAGCAGCAAGGGCATGGATCGCGCCACCGCCGATTACATGGGTATGGTGGCGACGGTTCTGAACGCCCTGACGCTGCAGGATGCCCTGGAAAAGGAAAACGTGCACACGCGCGTCATGACGGCGATCGCGATGCACGAGGTTGCCGAGCCATACATCCGCCGGCGTGCGATCCGGCACATGGAGAAAGGCCGCGTCGTCATTCTGGCGGCGGGAACCGGCAATCCCTACTTCACGACTGATACCGCCGCGGCCCTGCGCGCGTTGGAGCTTGGTGTCGATGTACTGCTGATGGCCAAGAATCGGGTCGATGGCGTGTATTCCGACGACCCTCGTACAAACCCGGGCGCCACCAGATACGACCATATCACCCACCAGGAAGCCCTGGAGCGCGACCTTCGGGTGATGGACGCTTCCGCCCTTGCGCTCTGCCGCGAGAACGACCTGCCAATCCTTGTCTTCGACGTCATGTCGCATGGCGCAATCGAACGGGCGATTCGAGGCGACCACGTGGGGACTCTGGTATCCTCCACTCCATCAACGCTGCCAGTCTAGAAATCCGCCAGGGCCCTCCAGCTCGATCTGGCGATGCCATGTGCGGCTGGGAAGGACATGACCGATGATTGCCGACATCCTGAGGGATACCGAACAGCGTATGTCCAAGGCCATGGACGCCTTGCGAGCGAACCTGGGATCGATCCGCACCGGTCGCGCGAATCCCGCGTTGGTTGACCGCGTCCAGGTGGACTATTACGGCAGCTCCATGCCGCTGAACCAGCTCGCGGGAATATCCGCGCCGGAATCCCGCCTGATCGTGATTCAACCGTGGGACCGTGCCAGCATCGGGCCAATAGAGAAGGCCATCATGCAATCCGACCTCGGCCTGACACCGAACAGCGATGGTCAGGTCATCCGGATCACGATCCCAACGCTGACCGAAGAGCGCCGCAAGCAGATGGTCAAGACGGTCCACAGCACGACGGAGGACAGCAAGGTAGCCGTGCGGAACATCCGCCGGGATGCGCTGCACCAAACCAAGGAGCTCGGGGTCTCGGAGGACGAGGGGCGGCGCGCGACTCAGGAACTCGACGCCTTGACGAAGCGGTTCGTCGACGAGGCCGAGAAGATCGGGAAAGCGAAAGAACACGAAGTCCTCGAGGTCTGATGATGACCGAAGAGCACGCTTCCACGCATTTTTCCGGTGATGTTCACTCCCACACGCATGGGGGCACGCGGCCCGATTCTCTTCTCGACGACCCCGAGCGGATGCCGATCCCCCCCGGCCTTGTCCCGCGACACGTCGCCATCATCATGGATGGCAATGGCCGGTGGGCGGCACAGCGTGGCCTCGATCGGCTTCACGGTCACGAGCAGGGAACCAGCAATATCCGGCGGATTACTCACACTGCCGGCCGACTTGGGATCAGCTTCCTGACACTCTGGGCTTTCTCCACCGAGAACTGGTCGCGCCCGGAGGCAGAAGTCCAGGGAATCCTGAGAATCCTCGCCAATGCCATCAGCAGCGAGACGTCGGAGCTGCACCGGCAGGGAGCCCGCCTCTGGCATATTGGCGAGCTCGATGCGCTGGAACCAGAGCTCCGCCAGTCGGTGCGTGATGCGATCAGCCTGACCCAGAACAATACCGCGCTTACGCTCACACTCGCCTTCAATTATGGGGGGCGGCGGGAGATTCTCCATGCCGTGCAACGCATGATCAGGGACGGCGTGGCGGCTGAGGATGTTACCGAGGAGTCTATCCGGCAGCGGCTTTATGCCCCGGAGCTCCCGGATGCGGACCTGATTATCCGAACGTCCGGAGAGTTCCGCATGAGTAACTTCCTGCTCTGGCAGGGCGCCTACGCGGAGTTCTATTTCTCCCCGAAGTTCTGGCCGGATTTTGGTCCGGACGATCTAGTCGAAGCGGTCACCGACTATTCCCGTCGCGAACGCCGGTTTGGAGCGCTGACAGCCGCTGGCTTGAAGCGCTAGCCATGATCGATGCGTGACAGGGTCTTGTCGTCGATCGGAGTCGTCCTGGTCGGGCTGGTCCCGTCTGTTCTCGGAGGTGCTGTCTTCGCGATCGGGTTTGTCGCGATCGCCCTGGTCGCGCTGACGGAACTCTTGCCGCTGCTTGGAGTCACCCGCTCGTCGCCGGTGATCTGGTCCGGCTATGCGCTGATCGGCGTGTGCGGGGCCATCCCGCTCTTCTGGCGC
The DNA here is from genome assembly GCA_035936535.1 of Thermomicrobiales bacterium. Lineage (GTDB taxonomy): Bacteria > Chloroflexota > Chloroflexia > Thermomicrobiales > UBA6265 > CADCWJ01. Next base: position 4,297 of record DASYVY010000407.1, read on the forward strand.
GGAAACCAACGCCTCGAACTGGCCGTTGCCCTGATTGCGACGGTGCCCCTGCTGGCGGCGTTGGCTGCCGGCGGCCGGGCGGCCATCATGGGGTGGACTCCCACGGTTGCGGCAGCGATGTATCTGGGTATTCCGACATTTGCCGCGGTGGACCTCCGGGAATTGACCGGAGAGAGCGCCGGGTGGCTAGCGTCACTCAGTGCATGGTTGCCGATCAGCCGAGACGAATCGGGTCGGGGTCTCGGATGGCTCCTGCTTGCCGTCCTCGTAACCTGGCTAACGGACACCGGAGCCTATCTTGTCGGCAGGACCTTCGGCCGTCGAAAGCTCCTCCCTCGTGTTAGCCCCAACAAGACGGTGGAAGGAGCGGTTGGTGGACTCATCGCATCGGCGATCACTGCCGTCCTGTGTGCCTCGGCGTTCGGGCTGGGCATCGGGCCAGCGGTTGCGGCGCTCGCCGGTGTTGGGCTGGGCGTCGCCGGCATGTTGGGAGACCTGACCGAGTCGATGATCAAGCGCCACGCCGGTGTCAAGGACAGCGGCACGTTGATCCCGGGCCATGGCGGAGTTCTCGATCGGATCGACGCACTTCTGTTCGTCCTACTCGCCACATGGCTAATGGCGCCAATGCTGTCCTAGTCATCCGGAGTACCGGCGAATCGCCGCGCGGCATGACCCATGTGGCACGCTTGCCAAGGCCGATGTCACGCTCGAAGCAGTCTGGAGCCTCTCATGTCAGTCGTCGGGATTGCGCTGCTCGGGTCCACCGGTTCGATCGGAACGCAGACGCTGGAGGTCATCCGCGCTCATCCCGATCGGTTTCGCGTTGTCGCCCTTGCGGCGGGAAAGCAACGCGCTCTGTTGGAAGCCCAAGTTGCCGAGTTTCGTCCCGAGGTCGTTGTTTCGGCAAGCGCTGGCCCGATAGCCGGGCAGACACCACTTGCAACGCCCGATGGCCTCGTCGAGGCAGCGACACATCCGGACGTCGATATCGTCGTCGCCGCAACGTCCGGACATGACGCGATCCGCGCCATCTACCGGGCGATCGAAGCCGGAAAGACGATCGCCCTAGCGAACAAGGAGACCATCGTTTGCGCGGGCGACCTGATCATGCCGCTGGCCCGACGGAAAGGTGTCGAGATTCGACCGGTCGACAGCGAGCACAGCGCGGTCTGGCAGTCGCTCGGCGGACGAGACCTCGATGCGATTTCCCGACTGATCCTGACCGCATCGGGAGGACCATTTCTCCACCTTCCTCTAGATATGATGCGGGATGTGGCGCTCAAGGACGCGCTGGCCCATCCCAACTGGAGCATGGGCGACAAGCTCACGATTGACTCGGCCACGATGATGAACAAGGGCCTGGAAGTGATCGAGGCCCATCACCTGTTCAACACTGCGTTCGAGGATATCGACGTGGTGATTC
>DASYVY010000408.1:0-2409 GCA_035936535.1 Thermomicrobiales bacterium
GATACCATCTCCGCGAGACGGTTGGCCATCGCCTCAGCGAATCGGGAATCATTGATGTCGTAGTCGAGGTCGTGCACCTCGACGTTCGCGCCGACGTTTGCCAGCAGATTGTCGATGAGGGCTTTGTCCGCCTCGGGATCGTAGAACGCGCTATCCTCGGTCGCGATCGCCGAAACCCCACCCCGCGGGATGTAGAGCGCCACCGGCCCTTTCGCCGCGCTCAGCTTGGTGCCGATGCGGCGGCCCAACTCGGCACACTCCTCCGGTGTCGTGCGCATGAGGGTCGTGGTCGGGTTGTGGACGTAGAGGTTGCGGTCTCGGAACTTCTCCGGCACGGTGTCCATCGGCCCGAAGTTCACCATGTCCACGGCACCGAGGGAGACGACCTGGGGGAGGCCCTTCTGGCCGGCGATCTCCAGGCGGTCCGGGCCCGCCGAGAAGACGCCACCGACGAGGTCATCGGCGAGCTCCGTCGTCGTGATGTCGAGCACGCCAGCCAGGAAATCGCCGTCGGCCAACGCCTCCATCGACTGCCCGCCGGCGCCGGTGGCATGGAAGACGAGGACCTCGTACCCCTGTTCCTCGAGCAGCTCGCGCGCCCTGGTCACACACGGGGTGGTCACGCCGAACATCGTCGCCCCGATCAGGGGCTTGTCCCCGGTCGCCGCGAGCGGCCGGGCGTAGGCCGCGGCCATGCCGGCGATCGCCGCCGCGGCGTTGCTGAGGATCCGCGCCGAAACCTGGTTGATGCCGGCGATGTCGACGACGGAGTACATCATCGTGATGTCCACTGCCCCGACGTAGGGCCGGGTATCGCCGGACGCGACGGTCGAGACCATCAGCTTCGGAACGCCAACCGGGAGCGCCTGCATGGCATGGGTGACGAGCGAGGAACCGCCCGTGCCTCCCAGGCCGAGCACGCCCTGCAGCTGGCCGTCCTCGAAGAGCTTGGTCACGATCTTGGCGGCACCGTCCGCCATCGCGCCCACAGCCGCGCCGCGATCATTGGCGGCAGCGAGTTGCTCGATGGTGGTCTCCACCGCCGCGGCGACTTGGTCCCGAGGGATATCGGCCGTGGTTTGCGGCTCGCCCAGCACCCCGGCGTCGACGACGAGTACGTCACAGTCGGAGTGGGTGGTGATTTCGTCACGAAGGTAGGCGTACTCCTTCCCCTTGGTGTCAAGCGTGCCCAGCAAGACAACTGTCGCCATCGTCGAACTCCTTCTCCGTTCAGTCTCATCGCCTCATCCGATCCAACCTAGTGATGTCTCCCCTTATCCCTTGATGCCCGCCCTGCTGATGCTCTCTATGACCAGCCGTTGCGCAAACACGAAGAACAGCAACGGTGGGGTGACGGCCAGGACGACCGAGGCCAGGACCGTTCCATAGTCGAGATCACTGTACGCCGACCGGAAGGTAATCAGCGCAAGGGGCAGCGTCTGCCTCTCGGGCGAGCTAACGACAATGAGCGGCCAAAGAAAGTCGTTCCACGCCTCCAAGAAGACAAAGACCGCCAACGTCGCGAGCGCAGGCCGTACCAAAGGCAGAACGATCTGATAGTAAATTTGCCAAGCATTGGCTCCGTCGATCCGTGCCGCATCTTCCAAATCCCGCGGGACATTCTGGATGAACTGCCGCATAAGAAAGATCCCGAGGACGGAGATCATGTGAGGCATCACGAGGGCAGGGTATGAATCCAGCAGACCCAGCCGATGGAACTGCAGGAACAGTGGAACGAGGATCACCTCAAACGGAATCATCATTGTTGCGAGGAGGACCACGAAGAGAGGACCCCGTCCGGGAAACGGTAAGCGCGCAAACGCATACCCGGCCATCGAGGAGATAATGAGCGCCCCGGCAGTGGAGACAATGGCGACAATGAAGCTGTTCAGCGACGATCGCAGGATGTTCACCGCCCGTCCTTGCGGGTCCACGAGATTCTGCCAGTTCGCTAGGGTCGGATCCACCGGAAGGAAATGGCGCTCTGGCCCAACAATGTCGAAGTGCCCCTTAAATGCTCCCGTCAGCACCCACAGGAGTGGGAGGGCCCAAATCACCGCCAGGAGCATCGCGACAAGCGTCAGGACAGGTCGCTCAGGCGGTGCAACCCTCAGCCTTCGCCCGGCTTCCCGCTGAGTTGGCACAGCTGCCCGTTCACGATCCAGAGGATACTCTTGTCGATCCGTTGTGCTACTCATAAATTCGCACCCGCTTGAGGATAAGGAGCTGAATTGCAGTCACGAAGAGAATCACCAGAAAGACACTCCACCCGATGGCGGCTGCATACCCCGTGCGGAAGTCCAGGAATCCGACCTCGTAGAGATACTGAATTGCGACCCGGGTACTACCGAACGGTCCTCCCCCTGTGACGAGGTACACCTGTGCAAACACTTTGAATGAATCGATCAG
>DASYVY010000409.1:0-6240 GCA_035936535.1 Thermomicrobiales bacterium
GTCGAGAACTGGATGAAGTAGTAGGCGGCGTTGGTGCCGCCGAAAACGGCCCGCGCGATCTGGGAGACGACGGTCTCATACTCATTCCCGTGGGGGGACAGCGGTGCGGCGCCGTACTGATGGGCGAGAAAGGTGATCCCCCCAAACATGACCGCGAGCATCGCGATCATGACCGTCAACGTGGTGCGCGCGTTCTTCCATTCGGGTGGCTTGAAGGCGGGAACGCCATCGGAGATGGCCTCGACCCCGGTCAGGGCGGCACAGCCGGATGCGAAGGCGCGGAGAATGAGCAGGATGGTCACGCTGCCCGTTCCGGCAGCGATATTCGACCTCGGCTCGGCGACCTCGAACCCGTTGAGTGCGTTGCGGACAAACCCGATCGCCAGCATCGTCGCGATCCCCGCGAGGAACAGGTACGTCGGCGCCGCGAAGATCGAGCCCGATTCACGAATCCCGCGCAGGTTGAGGATCGTCACCAGGAGGATGAAGGCGAGGCCCCCCGCGACCAGGTGATCCTGCATCTCCGGGACCGCCGAGACAAGCGCGGCCACCGCCGCGGAGATGCTCACCGACACCGTCAGGATGTAGGCGACAAGCAGCGATCCGCCGGCGACAAGGGCCGGGATCTCCCCAAGATTGTCCTTGGCGACGATGTACGACCCGCCGCCGTGGGGATAGGCCTTGATCGTCTGCCGGTACGACACCCCGACGATCACCAGCAGGGCGATGATCGCCCCGGCGATCGGCAGGCTGAGCGACATCGCCGCGACGCCCGCAAGGAGCAGGATTCGCAGGATCTCCTCGGTCGCGTAGGCGACGGAGGAAAGCGCATCGGATGAGAGCACCGCCAGCGCCTTGACCTTGGTCAGGCGCTCGTGGATCGCCGAGGCCGTCGTCAGCGGCTGGCCGATCAGGATCCGCTTGACACGGCCGAGCGTTCGCCCCAGGCCGCTGCGTCCGGCGCTCGCATCTTCCCCGGCCACGAGATAATCGGGCCCGATGCGCTTGAGCTCTTCCTCCCGCGTCTGGCGAATCACCCGCACATAGCGATCGCCGACGTGCGAGCCCTGGAGGGTCTGCTTGCCTTCCAGATCGGGTCGAATCGTGACGCCGCGCCTTGGGGGCGCCTTGACCTTGCGCCTGGGTTTTGGAATGCCGTCGACGGAACCGTCGGTCTCCGGTGCCGTCGCGGGTGTTCTTCCCTCGCGGGGGCGTACCCTGTCGTGTTCGTCTACCGGCATGGTATGAGACTCTCCCCGGAACGGGGGATGTGGATCGTCGCTTCATGGCACGGGCATCGTGCATGTGGCGGTGACGTGTAGCCCCGTTGAAACCCCGAAACCCTTGATGCACGATCAGGCGCGTACCTTGCCCGTGAGAGCCAGCCCGCCCACCGAGGCGCCAATGAGTCGGTTCGGTAGACGACATCGGCGAGGCCCAACCCGTCATGCCGGGGTCGTGCGACGCGGAATACTACGCGCTGGAGCGGTCCGTCCGCAATATGTCAGGCAGCCGACTGTATCGGGTGGTATCGCAGCGCGGATAACGGCGAACGGGAGCGCGATCCGGACCGTATGCTACGATGGTGCAATCCCCCGCCATCTGTCGTGACGAGCCCTGCCTCAGGCGATGATCACCTGGCCGTATGCTGGTCGGGGCGGCCGCCATCCTGGGAGGACGCCAGCGCGCGTCCGGCGATGAAACCTTGCAACATGTTGATGCGTTGTATGTGGCAGGAGGCGAGCCGGACCAGTTCCCCGGCGCCCATGCCGAACGTCCCGATCGGTGCCCGCAACGAGCGAACAGGCCGGGGATGGGTGTCACAACACGCGCCAACCCTGGCAGGTGGACTCCGGAAAGGGAAGTGGACATGACATCATCCCTTCGAACACCTGCGCATGGATCTCTCCGTCGCTCGCTGATGCTACTGACGGTGCTTGTCGCGGTCCTCGGGCTCTTCCCGGCCATCGGCTTCTCGACCGTGGCCGAGGCGGTCGCGCAGGCAGAGGCGCCGACAGCGGCGTCGAACCAAAGCGGGGCGGAGCAGCAGCAGGGTCAGTCCCCACCGGGCGACGGCGCCCCGGATCAGGATGGGGAAACGGGGTTCATCGAGATCCACCTCGTGGAATGCCCGGCCGGCTTCCAAAGCGAGAGCGGCACTGCCTTTTACGACACCTGTCATTCCACCTCGATCGAGGACGTAACGGTCACCATCACGTCTGTCGCCACCGCCCCGCCGGTCACCCTGTCAGCGGAGACGGAGCAGGTCCAGGCAGACGGACCCGGGGTCGCGACCTTCGGGGCACTCGCTGAGGGTGACTACGAGATCACGATCGATCTCCCGGAAGCAGAGGTCGCCGGTGTCTTCGCCTATTGCTCCATCGCCGACGGCGATGATGAGGTCCCGGTCTCCCCGGACGACGCGCTGACCGGCACGCTCTCCCTGGCCGACGACCAGGGCGTTATCTGCGACTGGTACATCACTCCCCCGGAGTCCACCTCGGCGGGCGTGCCAGGGGCCACGACCACGATCGACCTGCTCGCCTTCCGGTGCGAACAGGGCAAGTTGCCGTCCGTCGAAGACCCGACCTATGCAGCCTTCGCCGACGCCTGCATCGATCCCGCGCCGGATACATCCTTCCATCTGCTCGACGACGTTGCGGGAGAGGACACGGTCCGGGCCACGGACGCAAACGGCCGGACAGACTTCTCGCTCGATCCGGCCAGGGACTACCGCCTGTACGCCGACGTCCCGATCGAGGACGAGGAGTTCATGTGGTGCGCCGTGGATCGCGGCGAAGCCGAGCCGAAGATCTTCGATGATCGCGGCGTGACCACCTTCGACAGCGGCGACCCCCGGGCGCTCACCTGCAGCTGGTTCCTGATCGAGGCATCCGCGGCAGCGCCAACCGCTGTACCGACAGTCGGACCGACAGCGGCGCCAACGGTGGGTGCAGCCGCCCAGAACCCCGGTGGCGACCTCGGCCAGATCGTCGTCTCGGTGACAGTTTGCCCGCAGGATTACGATCAGGAGACGCAAGGGGTCGATTTCGAGAGCCTCAGCGCCAACTGCACCGAACCAGTGGACGACGTCAGCTTTACGTTCAACGGTCCTGATGGGCTCGAAGTTCAGCGGGTCACGGAGGGAGAGGGCGCTCTCCGGTTCGGCGACCTGGAGCCGGGCGCCTACACGCTCCTCAGCGGCATCCCGCTCGAAGCCGCCTCCGAATACCTGTTCTGCACCGCCGATGGCGGCAACCGCTACCAGAAGGAGTTCAGCGATACCGGGGTGACGACGTTCGCGGATCTCAAGCGGGAGCAGATCGCCTGCGACTGGTTCGTCGTGCCGAGCTCCCTGCGCGGCGAGGAGACCGGCGGATCGCTGGAAGTGCATCTCGCTGCCTGCCCGGTCGAGTACACCGGCGATCGCCTGTTCGAGGAGTGTCATGGCAACGGCGTCGCCGATGCGGAGTTCACCCTTGCCGGACCCGCCACGGAGCAGACCGGAACCACGACCGTTGCCGAGACTCCAGGCCCAGGATCGGTCACGTTCACCAGCCTGGACGCCGGCGAGTACACCCTGCGGGGTGGTCCTCCAGGCGACTTCGGCGCCGTCCGAGTGATCTGCACGGATCAGGCAACCGATCAGCCGGTCGATGTCACCGTTGAAAGCACCATCGCGGAGTTCGCGATTGCCGAGAACCAGGATGTCCTGTGCGATTGGTACTACCTCCCGGACGATGCCTCCGGGCCGGTGACCCCGACGCCGACGCCGGCCTCGATGCCAGAGCCCTCGCGGGCGGAGATCCTCGTCACGCTCTATGCCTGCCCGGCTCCCTCGGGCAACGGCGGCTACGGCGGCGCGACCCTGCAGTACCTCCGCTCGACCTGCGCGGAGCCGGTCGATGACGTGCCCTTTACGCTGGGCGACGTCGGCGCGGCGCCGCTCAAGGCCAGCACCGGTGCCTCCGGCGCGGGGGCGGTGCGCTTCTATGAGCTGCTGGGGGCCGATTACACGCTAACGCCGTCGCTCCCGGCCGATCTCACCAGCACGGCTATCTTCTGCACCGTCGATGACGGTGATCCCTACCAGAAGGCGCTGGAGAACGGGGCGACGCGATTCACCGGGGTCGATGGCGAGTCGATCGCCTGCAGCTGGTTCGCCGCCAGGGCTCCCGAGACGCGACCCGCAGCCGGACCTACCGGCTCGATCACCATCCGGGAGTATCTCTGCGAAGACGCGCGTGCCGACATCCGGAACTGGGATACCGAGTGCGCGGCTGGCCGGTCCGGATCGAGCTTCACTCTGACATCGAGCGATGGCGACCTGGCCCGCGATGGAACCCCCGACGGGACCGGGGTCTTCGTCTTCAGCGGCCTGGCGGACGGGTTCTACGCGCTTGAGCAGAACGATGGCATGTGGTGCCGCGCGGTCGCCGACCGCGTCGATCGGGACAGCCGGGTGATCGTCCAGGATGGCGGCAACACCGATGTCGTGCTCTACCAGTGCTCGGCCGTGGACGGATTGCCAGCAACGGGCACCGGCCCTGGCGGCACGATCGCTCCACGGGAAGATGCCGGTCTGCCCGCGGCGGCCGTCGCGGCGATCGTCGGCGGGGTGCTCGGCGCTCCGCTGGTCATTGCCGCGCTCATGAAAGCCCGCACTCGGGGACGCCGCGTGGCAAGCACCGAAACGGTGGAAACATCGTCAGGACCGATCGTCACGCCGTCAGGCAAGGTGTGGATGCGATTCAAATAGGCGCCGGGCCCGATCGACCAGGGCAGGCGGGACCGTCTACACAAGCGGCGGGAGGACAAGTATCATGGGAAGCGGGAACACGCTGATTCGAGTCCCATCCCAGCCAGCGGGCATCGCGGCATGCCGCGGTACAGGCTAGTGTGCAGCATCTGCCCGGCACTCGACACGGACCGCCAGGTGCATTCCAGCTCGACTTCAGTACCAGCACGGGAGTAACGATGATTCAGAGGATTCGACAAGGGCTGCTGCCCCTCCTGGCCAGCATGGTCGTGCTCATCGGCTTGACCGCCGGTGTCGCCGCCAATAGCGGCGCGGGTCTCCCTGCCTGGGGAGGTATCGGCAGCCAGGGGCCAAAGGCGGGACCGCTCGGCATCAACACCACAACCGCTACGGTGGAAGGGCAGGTGCCGGTCGCGATCAACATCCCGGACGCGGAGGTCGATGCCGAGGTCGAAATCCGGCAGATCGTCGATGGCCAGATGCTCGACCCCACCGGCCCGTGGGTCGTCTCGTGGTACGAACAGACGGCAATGGCCGGAACGACCGGCAACGCCATCATGTCCGGCCATGTCGATTACTGGGACGTCGGTCCCGCTGTCTTCCGCAACGTCGCCAATCTCCAGCCGGGTGCGGAGATCCGGGTCGTCGGGCAGGATGGCGCGACCTATGTCTACGCGCTGGAGTACATCGAGCGTGTCTACGTCGCCGACCTGACCGCCGAGGAGCTGAACTCCCCCCGGCTTGTCGGCAACACGGATTACGCGGCCCTGACCCTGATCACTTGCGGTGGCGAGTTTGATTACGAGTCGGGTGAGTATCTCTCCCGGGACATCATCCGTGCCCGGCTTGTCGGCGCGGACACCGGCGATGCCCAGGCGGCGGCGGACGTGGAGACGCCGGAAACCAGCGAGGAGCCGGTAGCTGGACGTAATCAGGCGACCGTCAACGATAACGGCGTGAACCTCCGGAGCGAGGCATCGACGGCCGGTGATGTCGTGACGACGCTTTCGCAGGGGGATGTCGTCACCGTCCTCGGCGATTCTCAGGAAGCCGACGGGTTTGTCTGGTGGCCAGTCCGGCTGGATGACGGTACCGAAGGGTGGGTGGTCGACGACTATATCGACCTCGCCCAGTAGGCAGCAGCCAGCAGGCTCCCGCCTTCAGTATTAACCGCATGTACACGACATACGGGCCGCTCCCCTCCAAGGGGAGCGGCCCGTCGGCGTGCCTGGGTGCGACCAGGCAGCGGATCGCTGCGTCGTGGCCGGTCCGAACACTCGTGCCGGCCGCTTCAGGGCCCTGATCGTTCCGTCCGACAGGAGAGGCCGGCCATCGACAGTCACGGCGTCAGGCGCTGCATATCTCTCGGAAACAGGATCGCTTCACGCACGTTCTCGATCCCGGCGATGCGGGCGATGAATCGCTCCAGCCCCAGGGCGAAGCCACCATGCGGTGGCATCCCGTACCGGAATGTGGTCAGG
>DASYVY010000410.1:0-5174 GCA_035936535.1 Thermomicrobiales bacterium
GCTCAAGCCCCTGGCGGAACAGACCGTTGAGAGCATCCGGCCGTACGCGCTCAGGACGGGCCGGGTAAGCGTGAACGCGAACGTTCCCGACGATGTCCCGCCGGTGCTCGGGGATCCGACACGGATCGCGCAGATCCTGAGCAATCTGCTCCACAACGCGGTGAGGCATACCCCGGCGGGCGGGGTGGTGATGCTGGGCGCGCGGGCGGTATCCAAAGGGGCGGTTGTCGAAATCAGTGTCGAGGATACCGGCGTTGGCATCGTCCCAGAAGACCTGCCGCGAATCTTCGACCGCTTCTACCAGGGCGAATCGGTCCGGGAGACCGGCGGCACGGGGCTCGGCTTGAGCATCGTCAAGCAGCTCGTCGAGATCCAGGGGGGCACGGTATCGGCGACCTCGACGCCGGGGCAGGTAACCCGGATCGCGTTTCGCCTCCCAGCCGCCGCCTCTCCCTCACGAGCGATCATTTCCGACCGGGAAACACCTCAGCGAGCTCGCTGAACCGGGACAGGCGGAGCAGGCGGCCCGCGTCAGGCCGAGTGGCCGCGATCTCCGCCTGTTCTAGCCGCCACGTGTGAGGATGCGGGATGAAGACGGCATTGATCCCGGCTTCGAGTGCGGGATTGATGTCCGACCGTGGCGAGTTGCCGATCATCCAGGTCTTCTCGGCAGGCAGGGTGAGGGAGGCCACCGCATCGTGATAGGTCGCGGGCGACTTTTCGTGGGTGATGATCACCCCGCTGAACAGCGGCTCCATGCCGGACGCGTCCACTTTCAGGCGCTGCTCGTGGTATTCACCCTTGGTCACGATATAGAGGTCGTGATGCTGGCTCAGTATTTCCAACGTGCTGACGACCCCGGGAAGGGGCTCGATCGTCATGCCCAGGATACTCAAGCCAATCCGCTCGACCTCGTCCGCCTCCGCCTCGGTCGCGTTGCCCTCGGTCAGGGCGATGAACGTCTCTCGCAACGTATGCGCGAACGCCTTTGCGCCATAGCCGTGGGTTGCGCGGGTTGCGACCTCCATCTCGTCGAAGATCGTCCGCACCTCCGCGGGCGTGAGATGTTCATGATTCAGGACGTTGATGAATCGCTCGATGGCACGTTCGAAGTAGATGTTGTTCTCCCAGAGCGTGTCATCGGCATCGATCAGGAGATTTTGCCGTCCGGGAACGACCTCGATTCTGGTACCGGGTCGTGAATCGGACGTCGACATGCGAATACACCTCCAGGCGTACGTCTTGGCTCTGTGGGCGGTGGGCAGGCCAGTCACCGGTCCATGACCCTGGGTTGTACGGAGGCACAGCGTACATCACCACCGCCTCGGATGCGGAATTTGGGACCCTAGCGGTCCATCAACCCTGTTTGGCCATCCCGACGGAGCGCAGCGACGATGGGCCGCATGTGCTCATAGGCGATCACGCAGTGATCGAGTGGATACGGCCCATCAATCACGTCGTGATTGCCTATGAGGGACCCCCCGGCGCCGCAGCGCCGGTCTCTCCTGCGCTGGCCATGAGAGCGAATGGCGTGAGCCGCGTATGCAGCATGGCGAAAGACGCGTGACAGACCACTAGATGTGGGGAAACGGTAGATTCACGTGGCGCTCCCTTCGCTACGGCAGCGCCGTGCCTGTGCCATTGCTCTTCCCTTCCCTGGCGTGTCTGTCAGACACACGAGCCGCTGTTTCGTCATTGTGCGGCGAGTCAGCGTACATCACCACCACCGCGGATGCCGCCCCGGCCTCGCGACAATGGCAGGACGATTGCATGCAATCGACTTAGTGTCATGTTGACAATTACTCGGTTCACCCATACCATTTGCCCAACATGGAAGCGAGTTGTCGCTTCCAGCGCTCGCGGCGACCCGTCGCGACAGGAGATCCCCGAGCATGGCGTCTATCCGCACCGAGCCTTCGTCCAGCCTCTGGCCAGGCTCATCGACGATCGACGATACCCGAACAGACCGGCCTCGGGAAAAGGCAACGCTTTGGCTTGTCGATTCGCAGATGGAGGCGGCGAGCTGTGTGCCGGAACAGGGCACAGGGGCCTACGATCAGCTCAAGGCGTACGGCGTGGGGCCGTTGCAGCAGCAGCGCATCCCGCGCGACTACTTCAAGATGCCCGCGGAGGAACGCGATGCCCGGATCTGGGAGTTGCGACGGGAGCTTGGCTCGCGCCTGACGATCCTCGGCCATCACTACCAGCGCGACGAGGTCATCCAGTTCGCCGACTTCCAGGGTGACTCCTACAAGTTGTCCCAGCAGGCCTCCGCCCAGACCGATGCGGAGTTCACGCTGTTTTGCGGGGTCCACTTCATGGCCGAGAGCGCCGATATTCTCGGCGCTGCCGACCAGCACGTGATCCTGCCGAACCTTGAGGCAGGCTGCTCGATGGCGGATATGGCCAAGCCGGAGGATGTCGACGCGGCCTGGCAGGAGCTGGAGCGCCTCGGCATCACCGGTATCGTGCCAATTACCTACATGAACTCGGCCGCCTCGCTGAAAGCCTTCTGCGGCCGCAACGGCGGCATCGTCTGCACCTCGTCCAACGCACCTCGCGTCTATGACTGGGCATTCGAACGCGGGGATCGCATCTTCTTCTTCCCCGACGAGCACCTGGGCCGCAACACCGCGGTTCGGAAGGGAATCGCGACGGATGACATGGTCGTCTGGGATCCGTTCCAGCCGCTCGGGGGGAACACGGAGGACCAGCTCCGCGCCGCCAGGGTCATCCTCTGGAAGGGCTATTGCTCGGTGCATGCCCGCTTCTCGGTCGAGCAGATCGAAGAGGCGCGGCGGCGCTATCCCGACGTCAATGTGGTGGTGCATCCGGAATGCCGGCTCGAAGTCGTCCAGGCGGCGGATCTCGACGGCTCGACGGAGTACATCATCGACGTGATCCGGGCGGCCGACCCCGGTACGGTCTGGGCGGTAGGAACGGAGATCAACCTGGTGCGGCGCCTGCAGCAGCAGATGCCGGACAAGACGATCTTCTGCCTCGATCCCGTGATCTGCCCATGCTCGACGATGTACCGCATTCATCCGGCCTACATGCTGTGGACACTCGAGAATCTGGTGAACGGCAACATCGTCAACGAGATCAAGGTCGAGCCGACGGTTGCTCAAGAGGCCCGTATTGCCCTTGACCGCATGCTCGCCGTCCCGTAATGGGATCCGAGGTGGACGATGCTGATAGAGGTAGGCGCTGACGCTCCCGACTTCCTGCTCAAGGCGGACGACGGCGAGGATTTTCGGCTGAGCGACCTTCGCGGGTACGTTCGGGCGATGCTCGTGTTCTATCCAAAGGACTTCACGCCCGGCTGCACCGACCAGCTCATCCAGATACGGAAGAACATCCGGCACCTGCGCGAGGTATCGATCGAGCCGATGGGTGTCAACCCGGACGATGCCGGGAGCCATCGGGCGTTCAGGGAAGCGCACGCGCTGAATTTTCCCTTGCTTGTGGACGAAGGCGCAGGGGTCGCAGAGCAATACGGCGCGCTCAAGGATGATGGGGTGGGCATCCAGCGTTCCGTGGTGATCGTTGGCAAGGATGGCAAGGTAATCTTTGCCGAGCACGGCGCACCGCCCTGGCAGCGCGTTCTCAGCGTGATGCGGACGACAGACGACACTCCCGCGCCGACCAGCGCCTGAGTCCCGTCAGGCTCCGCCCACAGCCTGTTCCACGGTTGGGGTTTCGAGCCAGTATTGCGGAACATTGAAGTGTGCGCAGATCCGGACTTCGTCCTGCCGGCTCAGCGGGGCGATCTCGTCATACCGAGGCGCTTCGTGGATGGTCCGCTTGGAGGCCGAAACGACGATCCGCGAAGGCGTGATTTCCGCCACGCGTTCCACTGGCACAGCCGTACGCTGCCGTGTCAGCCGCATCATGCCCCCATAGTTGAGGATCAGGTAACGGACGATGCCGGGTTGACCGGCCTTCGAAGCCATTCCCCGCTCGTCCGGCAGATGTCGCTCGAACAGCACGTCGGACACTTTCCCGAGTGGCATCCCCCGGCTGTCAACGACTTCCCGTCCCCGAAAGTCGATCCGACGCAGGGCGTACGACATGCTCTCGGAGAGCCGGTGCAACGGCGAGATGGCATCGGCGATGACCACCGTGCCACCGGTCTGGGGACCCGTCAGCAGCAGGCGGGCCGCTGTCCGGTTGACCGAGCTTTCGGTCCTGGCCAGGCCAAGGTGAACGGCGGTGTGGGTGGAGAACGCGCCGTGCGCTCCCCGTAAGGTCTCGGCATCCGCCGACGTGATCGCGATCAGGGGAGACCCCGCGACCACCCGCTGCTCCAGGTACTGCGACTCCTCGCGGCTGAACCCGAAAGCGGCCAGCGCCAAGGCGAGCTGACGTGTCGGGTCCTGTGCCGACGTGCCGTCCTTGTTGACCCGTGAAGGGTGGGGTGGCCGTGCCTCCCGAATCGTCGCGAGCACCGCTCCAATCGGCCCGGCGACGAGATAGCTTGCGCGATCGGGAAGGATCAGGGACGCCAGACCTTGCAGCCAGCCACCGACGGCTTCCAGGGCAGATGACGCGACAACACGCGAGAGGACGGTCTGCTGCGGAACCGCTGACGTCTCCGACAACACCCGCTCGCGAAGGATGACCGAGATTTGCTCGGACGGCTGCTCCGACTTCCGCAAGGCGGTAAGCGCGTGCTCGGCGTCGATGATGTCATCGAACAGCGCGATGACGGTGTGCATCAGGGTGGGATCGTCAGCCGTCGGCGCGGCGGCAACAACCTCTTCGGGCGTACGCATGTCCGTCGAAACCATGATCAGTCCTGACTCACGGGGAGACCGTGCTGCCTGGAGACGGGGGGTGGATCGCTCAAACCCGGCTCCGGGGGCCCGCCGGGGGCCATTCGATTCACCGACATTGGCACGAACGGCGACCCGAACTGCGCGGGAGAGAGCGGCGCGAGGTCCATGCCGCGAAGCTCGGCGGCGATCCGGTCGTCCCGCAGCCGCAGCAGATTGCTGACCAGAACCTGCACCGCGGCGCCGATCGGGATGGCGAGCAGGGATCCGACGATACCGGCCAGCGACCCGCCGATCAGCACGGCAAGCACGACCGTGAGCGGACTCATCCCAACGGCGTTCTTCATCACGCGGGGAACAAGGACCGCACCCTCGATCTGCTGGAGCACGATCGCGAAG
>DASYVY010000411.1:0-1837 GCA_035936535.1 Thermomicrobiales bacterium
CGTCATGGAAGCGTTTATTGCCGAGCATCCGGATGTTGGTCGAGGTGCGCACTTCGCGTTCGTGCCGAACAACTGCTTCCGCTATGACGAGGAAGTGACGACCTGCGAGGAGCGAGTGACCTGGCTGGCCGAGCATGGGTATGAGATCGGGAACCACACCTGGTACCACCAGAATCTGGGCGAAGCCGACGACGAACGATTCATGTCCCAGGTCGGTGACACCAAGCTCTGGATCGACGAGCATGTCTCCGGGAAGGCTAACCAGTCTAGCGTGCTCACGCTTCCCTTTGGGGCCATGCCTGCCACCGAGTGGCAACTCAGCATGCTGGTCAATGGCTTCGAGTGGGAGCGGCAGCGGATCCAGATGGAGGCCGTCCTATTGGTCGGGGGCGGCCCCAGTGTCTCACCGGATAGCGCAACCTGGGACCCGTGGGCGATCACACGGTTCAACACAGATGAGGCGACGTTGGGCCATTGGCAAGAGCAGGTCGAAATCGGCGCCATGACGCTGTACACCAGCGACGGCAACCCGGCCGTGCTCACGATCCCCGACGAGTTGCCGGAGGATCTTGCCGGCCAGTTCGATCAAGAGGTCATCGCCAGCCGCGGCCGGTCAGTGCTCCAGTACGGGGCCGACCCTGCCGGCGAGGACGCAAGGCTTGGTTCCCGGCCAGATGAAGTGGCAGGCGACAGGAGACGCAACGCGGCGCCAAGGAAACACCCTGCCGTCCGGGCGATCTGAAGAACGGGGCCTATTAATCGTCTCCGAGCTTCCGGACGGAAGCTGAGGTCCTCGTAGCGCCGACCTGTTCCGCGCATAGAGACCGTGATTAAGCCTAGGGCGGACTAACCATCACTGAAATACCACTCGGCAGAGCCGTCCGAGAATTGGGCGCCTTGGTACAACTTGAACGGCTCACTTTGGAGCAATCCGGAATAGCTGGAATAACCGGGGGAAGGAGGGGCCGTAGGGCGCATCACCCGGGGCTGATCTCTTCCAGCCTGTATCGCTGCTCAACACGGAACATGTCCTCAGGAACGCTGGGAAACGGGATTCGGCGCGATTCTTTCGTGACGGCGTACAAAGCTGCTGTCTCGGCTGATCGTTGCCTGAAGCACGGGCACGTTTGGCCCCGTCATGGGGGGATACCGTGAGAGCCACTCCAAACCACCCAATTGTCAGCACCACGACGCAGCGTTGGAGAGCAGTCAGACATAGACCTCTGTGACGAGCACGTACGGCGCGCCAACCGCCGTCATGGAGGAATCGTGCTAATCCTGTTGCGGATTCGACAATCCGCTCCACCCTTGACCCGCGGTTCGCGGGCGCGAGGCGTGCGATGACCCGCGTGAGCCGGTGGCGGTACCCGGCTCGCACCCGACGATGGATGCGCACACGCGAGATCGAGAGGCGCCCCGTACTCACCCTGTATACCTTCGGTGATTCGATTCTCGACTGCGGGTGGTACAACGATGCCGGGATCACCCCCGGGCAACTTCTGGTGCGCAACGAGGACCAGCTGTTTCCGGAGTTTCACGGCCGGGACCTTGCCTCGCGCGGTCCTGTCCGTCTTGACCACCGGGCCGTCGATGGGGCGACTGTCTCCGATCTTCCGGTCCAAGCGCGGAATCTGACCCTATCCGGGGAGTCGGTCGCGATCCTGACGATCGGCGGGAACGATCTGCTCCGGGGACTGCTGGTCGACCGCGGCCCCGGCGTCGAGGCCTTCACATCGGCGCTCGAAGCCTCCGTTCGTGCCCTCGGCATCCGACCGGTACTGATCGGCAATGTCTACGATCCAACTTTCGGCGATGATTCGCGCGACTTCACCGGTGT
>DASYVY010000412.1:0-7787 GCA_035936535.1 Thermomicrobiales bacterium
GGTTGGTCCTTTCATGCCTGCCTCAGACAGCAATCCGGGGCACCATTGATCGATTGAACCGCGAGAAATTGGAGAAGCGCTGATCTTTACGCGGTGAGAACCGGCGACTAGGCTGTTAACACGACGTTTCCAGGCCGCAAACGTCACGCGCCCACTACGGAAAGACCATGACTTCCCTACTCAGTCCTGTCCAGCTTTCCCCGCATCTCTTCGTTGTCTATTCGGAATATCCACACCGCGATAGCGGTAACGTGTATCTGATCACCGGCCGGTATCCCACCCTGGTCGATTGCGGAAGCCGGCGAGCCGTTCCCCAATTGATCGACAATCTCTCCCAGCTCGGCCTGCGCGTCGATGACCTCACCCAGGTGATCGCCACCCATGGTGACTACGATCACGTTCAGGGTTTTCACGATCTGCGCCTTCAGGATCCCGACCTGTGCTTGTATCTCCACCGCAGTGACTGGCCGATCGTGCAGGGGAACGATCCCTACCAGAACGCCAGCTACCTCTATACGCGTCCATTCGTTCCGTTCGCGCCGGATCTGTGCCTGCCGCTCGAAGACGGCACGACGATCGACGCGGGCGACACCACACTGTCGATCCACCATGCGCCCGGGCACACCGAAGGATCAGTCTGTCTCCTGGGGACGATCGACGACCGCAAGGTCCTGTTCGCCGGGGACGCTGTCGGCGGGGCGATGCGGAGCCTGACCGGCGCGACGATGACGATCTGGGTGCAGGCGGCGGTCACCTGGGAGCAGTCGCTCCAGCGGCTGGCCGAGCTGGAGTTCGACTGGGTGCTGAACGGCCATGAGCCGGCGCAAACGCTGCCGTTGAGCCGAGCACGGTTCGACCGTGGTGTCAGGTCGTTCGGACGAATGCTGAGCCCCTGGTTTTCCCTGGAAGAAGAGGAGACTCCTTCCCTGGATGTTTCCACCCCTGCCTAGCCCAAGCCGTCGTGGAATGCGCTGGTGGCAAGTAACTGGCCACCCAGGCAGAGGAAATAGAGGTAGCCCCGGCGATCACCAAAGCGGTCGGCAAACGCGTTGGCCTGCGCCGGAGTGAGCAGCTTCGGAAGCCCGAGAAGGGCGGTCAGGCTCCGTGCCGCACCGACATCGCCCGGGGGAAAGACATCCATCCGGCGCAGCCCGCGGAGCAGGACCAGGGCAGCGCTCCAGGGCCCGATGCCGGGCAGTTCCCGCAGTGCCCGGAGCGCATCCTCCGTGACGAGCGTATCCAGCCACATCTCCTCCAGCGTTCCATCGACACCGAGTCTGGCGATCGCCTGCAGCGAGGCTGCTTTCGTCCGGCTCAGCCCGGTTGTCCGCAACGCCTCGGTCGAGGCGGCGATGACCGCCTCCGGAGCCGGAAAGGCGAACCACTGCTGCTCGCGCGTCACCGTGACGCCAAACGCCTCGACGAAGCGACCGACGATCGCGGTGCCGGCATCCAGGCTGAGCTGTTGAAACGGAATCACCGCCGCGAAGGTCTCGAACAGGCTGGGAAAGCAGGGTGGCCGGAAGCCCTGCATGGCCGTGGCGGTCGGCGCCAGGCGAGGTTCCATCTCGATCAACCACGCGGTCGGCGCCGCTGGCAGGTCCAGGCCAAGCATCCGGCGTACGGTCGCCACCAATGTCGCCGCCGTCTCGGATGTCACTTCACCATCGAGGATGTTCAGCCGCACATCTGGTTCGATGATGGTTCCCGCGTTCCACACACGGATACGTCTCGGCCCCTCCGCCGTCACGAAGGCGCGAAGATAGCTGTCGTCCTGCCAGCGGTCGACCCGGTTGGCCGGCCTTCGCTGCAGCAACCGGACTGTTGCTTCCAGGTTGAACGCGTCCATCACCGGGAGCGGAATGGTGCGGGTCGGGATCTCGGTCACGGCAATTTCGTCATGATACGGGGCTTTCCACGCGATTTTGGACATCGGAGCCGGGGGCTGGTCACACCCTTGCGGCGGGCCTGGGCATGTTGCGCCCTTGATATGGAGTCAAACGCCAATGCGAAGGAGGATCACCAATGGAACATGACCTTACGGGAAAAGTGGCGATCGTGACCGGTTCGGATTCGGGAATCGGTCAGGCTATCGCCTCGGAGTTCGCCACGCATGGCGCGGACGTCGCGATTACCTGGTTCGAGGATGAGCAAGGCGCGCAGAATACTGCCAAGGCGGTGGAAAAAGCAGGACGCAAGGCGCTCGTGATGCAGGTCGATGTCCGCGATCCATCCGCCATTGCCGGGCTCTTCCAGGCAACCGCGGAACAGCTTGGTACGCCCTACATCCTTGTCAACGATGCCGGGGTCGATGCCACCGGAAAGAATGTCGCAGACATGACGATCGAGGAATGGGAAGACCGGTTCCGAACGAATGTCCATGGCCCATTCTACGCGTGTCAGCAGTTCATCCGCGCCCGGCGTCAGGCGGGAGGGCAGGGCAAGATCATCAACATCACCTCGGTCCACGAGGATATCCCTCGGGCTGGTGCGGCCGGTTACTGCGCCACGAAGGGCGCCCTCCGGAATCTCACTCGCTGCCTCACCCTGGAACTGGCCGAGGACAAGATCAACGTCAACAACATCGCGCCGGGCATGGTCGCGACCCCGATGAACCAGCCAGCGCTCGACGACCCCGAGGTGATGGAGCAGCAGGTCCAGAGTATTCCCCTGAAGCGTGCCGCCGAACCGTGGGAGATCGCGAAGCTGGCGCTGTACCTTGCGTCCGAGGATGCGAATTACGCATCCGGCCAGACCTTCACGCTCGATGGCGGTCTCTCGATGAACCAGGGCCAAGGAGCATAACGTGCCGAGCCGGATGATGTCCCGCCAGCAGCGGAATTGCGACCGATCGGGATTCATGATGAACCTGGTCAACCTTTGGACTCCAGCAGGATGACGATGTGAGCGGCGCTGGCAACGGCGCTGGCATGCAAGGTCGGAGGGACATGAGGCAAGCAGCCGGTCGCGCCGAATCGCCGGGTACATGCGGAGGCGCTCATCTTCGGGTGCTCGCTCTGATCGATGACGGGACCTGGAATGCCGCATGAAATGTTCGACCGACGTTTCCTTGTCCAGAAGATGTCGCGATGGCAGTGGCGGACATGGGCGATGGTGCTCGTGCTGGCGAGCATCGTGGCCGGGGTGCTGTTCGATGCGATCTTTGGCCGCTTGATCCCGCTCCGGCCGGAAGGCATCCGCGAGTGGCTCGACGGCCTTGGGCCATGGGCGCCACTTGTCTTCATCATTCTGCTGGCAACAGCTGTCGTCGTCTCTCCGATTCCCTCCGTGCCACTGGATATTGCCGCCGGGCTGGCATTCGGGTTCGTCTGGGGTACGGTCTATGTCCTGATCGGTGCCGAGCTCGGGGCGATCATCGCTTTCCTCATCGCTCGGAGGTTGGGGCGTCAATGGCTGGCCCGCCGCCTGCCGCAACCGGCAATGACGGGCATCGATGCGTTCGCCGCCCGGCGCGGGATACGGGCGCTTGTGCTGATGCGGATGCTGCCGGTCTTCAACTTCGATTGGGTCAGCTATGCGGCCGGGCTGACATCGATCTCCTTTCCGGCGTTCGCGTTGGCCACGCTCGTCGGCATGATCCCGCCGGTGATGGCGATCGTCGCGGTCGGATCGACCCTTCCCGGCAACCCCGTCCTCGCCGGAGCGATTTTCGCGGCGCTGGGTCTTGCCGTGCTGATTCCCTTGGTGCTGTCATGGCCGCCGCGAGCCGGACACATGCGAGATGAGGCATGACATGACGTTGCCAGAGCAGGATGCGGTGTTCGACGTCATCGTGATCGGCGGGGGTACCGCGGGAATGACCGTCGCCAGGCAGGTCGCCAAGGCAGGCAAGCGGGTGGTCCTGATCGAGGCCGACCGCACGGGGGGCGAGTGCCTCTACACCGGCTGCGTTCCGAGCAAGACATTGCTGGCTTCCGCCAAACGCCTGCACCAGATTCGCCAGGCGGCGGAGTTCGGCATCGATGTCGGGCATGTCTCGCTTGATTGGGACGCCGTTCAGGCACGGCGAGAAGCGGCGATTGCGGCGATCGAGGTCCATGACACGCCCGATGCACTCGAGAAGGCGGGTGTCAGGGTCCTCAGCGGCGTGGCGCGGCTGGGCGGTGAACGGTCCGTCGAGGTTGAGGGCCGGCATCTTCGTGCCGATGCGATTGTGATCGCCACCGGATCCGTAACGGCCGCCCCCGGTATCGCCGGGTTGGATATGGCGAATGCCCATCTCCATACCAGCGAGTCACTGATGGAGATCCCGACGTTGCCCAAACGGCTGGGCGTCATTGGCGGCGGTCCGGCCGCTGTCGAGTTGGGCCAGGCATTCTCCCGTTTCGGCAGCGAGGTGACGGTTCTCGGACGGAATGCGCGGCTGCTGCCCGGGGATGATCACGAGATCGGCGCGTTGGTTGCCGAAAGTCTCAACACCGAAGGGATCGCAATCTTCATCGGCGCCGAAGTCACGCAGATCGATCCTGGCCCGGTCGAGCGAACCCTGACCTTTCGCGGTCCCTCCGGCGACGAGAGGACGATCGGGGTTGATGAGGTGCTGGTGGCGACGGGACGAAGCCCGAGGACAACCGGGCTCGGCCTGGAGAGCGTCGGAGTGGAGCAGGGCAAGCACGGGATCGTGGTGGATGATCAGCTTCGCACCTCGGTGCCCGGGATCTGGGCCTGCGGGGATGTTATCGGCCCGCCGTTCTATACCCACGCGGCGGAGGATCAGGCGCGCACCGTCGCCCGCAACATCCTGGGCGGGCGGGCGACATGGAGCGGCGACACGATCCCCTGGGCGACATTCTGTGATCCGGAATGTGCCGGCGTCGGGCTGTCGGAGGAGGCCGCCCGGGCGGAGTATGGCGAGCGGTTGGAAGTCCTGCGATTCCCCTACAGCGCGCTCGACCGCGCCGTCACGGACGGGGCAGACACCGGGCTGATCAAGGTGCTCCTCGCGCCTGGCTGGACCCGCGGCAAGCTGGGAGGAGCGGTCGTTGGAGCCCATGTCTGTGGTGAACGCGCAAGCGAGATCGTCCAGCAATTTGCGTTTCTGATGTCGTGGAAGCTTCCGGCCGGGCTGCTTGCCAAAACCGTGCAGGCCTATCCGTCCTTTGGCCTCGGTGCGCGGCAGGCGATCGGTATGCACTGGCTCACCAGGGCGCCTCGGTCCCCATCGCTCGTCAGCAGAATCTGGCACCTGTTGGCATAGGCACAGTAAAGCGGCGAGGCGGCCACTGTGGACTGTGGGCGCGACCTTCTACGATTCCGTCAGCGCATCAAGGCATCACGGCGAGCTGACGTAGATGGCTCTCGTTCGAGGCGGACGTGCTTCGCATCCCGTCCAGCCGCGCCTTCCGCTTGAGGAAAGGAGGAGGTTGACGTGCGCGCCCGGACCGAAAGGATCACCGTGATCGCGGCAACGGCGACGTGGTGACCGAGACAAAATCAGCGGCCACCAAGACGCCGAAACCGCTGGTTCCCGTCAGGAGTGACGGGGAACCAGCGGAGAAAGCCCTTATTGGACGATGACCGTCCCCTCCATGTTGGGGTGAAACTCGCAGAAGTACTCGTAGGAGCCCGCCGTGTCGAAGGTCTGGGTGTAGGACTCGCCCTGGTTCAGGGTTCCCGACTGAAGCACATCGCGGTCCCTGGCGGTCGCCGTGTGCGGGGCGCTGTCCTGGTTCGTCCACGTCACGCTCTGCCCGGCCTTGATCGTGACCGAAGCCGGATTGTAGGCGAAGTCCTGGATATCGACCTCGACCGCCGCCGCATCCCCTTGTCCCGAAGCTGCCGCCGGAGTGCCCGCGGCGGCGCCGGCTGTCATCAGGGTGACCGTCACCGTTGTCGTGCCGTCACCATTGTCGACCAGATGGGCTTCACCGGTGTAGCCGGAGCCATTGAGTTCCCGCAGCTCAACGCGAAGCTCGCCATCGGTTGCCGGGCCTGTCAGATCGCCACACGCGATGTAGTTCTGGATATTCTCTGCGCTCTCATGCACGTTGATGGCATGCTCGGCGGCAAGGATGTCGTCGAGCGATGTTTCGACCTCGGTGGTGCTCTCGGCGACCACGTTGCCAGCACCGTCTGCGGTGGGGGAAGCGGCCGGTGAGGCAGCCGGCGTCGCATTTGCATCAAGCGCCGCAACGTCGTTCAGCGGGAAGACGACATCGCCGAGCTCCTCGCAGGTGCCTGCGTGAATGTGGGCTGGATGAGCGGCCTCGCCCCCGCCAACCGGCGTAGCTCCGTGATCGTCACCTTGGTGCGCGACACCGGCACGAAGGCCGAGTGCGCTGGCGACGATACCGACCGAGCCGACCGCGCCGACCGAAAGCAACGTACGTCGATCAAACTGTGTCCGGGTCATGCGGATCTCCTGCCATTGATGCATTCATGCATGCGCAATACGCGTCCAAGTGCACAGCCGTCGTCAGACCGGCTGCCAAGCGCCAACTGCCCGCTCAATCACATCCCGGCATAGTGTGACTCCTCTCTGGTCGTGCAGGCGCACCCCTGCCCAACTGAACTTTTTTACATCCGAAGAGCGTGACGTGACACGGACGGGTCACACAAGACGTGCGTCGGCAGCGAAGGCCACGACCTTGACCGTGTCTACATCTGCCTTCCCTCCTGCTCCGGAGTGTGATTTCTGGCATTTAGGCGACATTGATGAGCACTTCAAACCGGCATCGTTGCGGTGAGCCGCGATCGCAGACCTGGCGAACCGGCACGCCGATCAGGTCGGCGAGCAGCGACTCGGCCAGCAAGCAGGTGTCCGGGTTTCCCGCAACCGCGGTCGCCAGCGGGCAGCTGTAGCCTTTGATGAGGATACCTCCCTCAAACTCTTCCGCTTCTGCCAGGCCACCAAGGTCTTCCAGCATCACGAGTGCCGCTTGCAAACGCTGGGGGAGTGCTTCGTCCTGGGCAATGCTGCCTGCGGCGATACGGTGCCCCACCTCCCGCAAGGCGTCAGCAATCACATCGCGCGGAAGCCGCTCGGCGAGAACCTCGAGCAATTGCTGGAGCAACACGCCGTAGGCTTTGGGGAACAGGCGCTCCGCCTCCGGTGTGAGCTCGTAGGTGAACGATGGCTTACCGCCGCCACGCCTCGACTCGCCTTGGGTGACGAGCCCATCGCGTTCGAGCGCGACGAGATGAGTGCGGATTGCGTTGTCGGTGAGCCCCAGTTCCCCGGCCAACTCGTCAACGGTGCGACGCTCACGCCTGAGGAGCGTGACGACCCGTCCACGTGTGCTCCCGAAAAAACGTTCTTCGGCCCGAGTTGTACTCATACGTGTCTCCTTGCTGACATGACCACAATAGGACACCAATCCACGATTGTCAACAAAATATATGTATTTATTGACAAAGTTGGTTATCTGGTTAGTATGACTGTCGTCGTTACTTTATCGATCGGGGCAGATCTAAAAGGATCATCTGGTAGGGGGTGGAAGAGCCGCCGGAAGCAGAAGGGGCACAACCACACGATATGTGCTCGCCGGAGTAATACGGGCTTCGCTGCAGCGCTTAACCTTCATCCGATCATACGGCCGGGGGAGTGCAGTCTCCTCCAGGCCCTCGCAACAAGGAGCCGGCCATCATGAGCACGTCCACCGTCCAGAAGATCACCTTGGCGTTTGGTCTCGTCTACCTCCTCATCGGGGTGTTGGGATTCATCCCAGGCATCACCCGTTTCGAGTCCGACCCGACGGGGCCGGTGCCCGGGGAGGGCCTGCTGCTCGGCATCTTCGCCGTCAACGTAGTGCACAACGTCGCCCACC
>DASYVY010000413.1:0-1980 GCA_035936535.1 Thermomicrobiales bacterium
CGCATGACCAGTGGGGCGAGATCGCTGACGGCCGCGTGTATGGGCGCGGTGCGGCCGACATGAAAAGCGGGATCGTCATCTATCTCGCCGCGCTGGACGCGCTGCGCGCCACCGGAACGCGGCTGAATGGAGATCTGCTGCTGGCCGCTTCGAGCGGTGAGGAGAACGGCGGTCTCGGCGCGCTCTCGACGATCCTCCGCGGATATCGCGCGGACGCCGTGATCGTGACTGAACCTACAGGACTGGCCCTGGTCGTTGCCCAGGGTGGTTCGCTCGTCTTCCGCATCACCGTGATGGGCCGCTCCGCGCATGGCGCCACGCGCAACGAGGGGGTTTCGGCCTTCGACAAGTACCTTCCCATCCACCAGGCGCTGCTGGACTGGGAGGCGGAGCGCAACCGGACGCTGAGCCACCCGCTCTACGACCATCTCGAGAACAAGTTTCCGATCAGCGTCGGTCTCGTCCAGGCGGGCAACTGGGCTTCCACCGTGCCAGAGACGCTGGTCGCCGAGGGGCGTCTGGGGTTTCTTCCGGGCGAGACGATCCAGGAGATGCAGCGCCAGACCGAGGAGCTGGTAGCACGGGTCGCGAAGGTGGACCCCTGGCTCCGCGAGCACCCGCCTGTCGTCGAGTGGTTTGGCGGGCAATTCGCGTCGGCAGAGGTGTCCCCGGACGAGCCAATCGCCCTGGCGGTCGGCGCGGCGCATCGTCAGGTGACCGGTCAGGACGTCCGGGTAGAGGGTATCGCCGCCGGCACCGATGTCCGTTTGTTCACCGGGATCGGCGGCATGCCGGCGGTGCTCTACGGTGGCAGCGAGCTGCGGACTGCGCATGGTCCGGATGAATACGCCGAGATCGACGACCTGGTGACTGCCGCCGAAACGATCGCGGTCACGATTGCCGACTGGTGCGGCACCGCCTGATGCCACCCGGCCGGTGATGGCCCCGGGCCTGCGAACGGGCCCGGAAGCCGAACAAACCGTACAAACCGTGAGCAACGATGACATCCCCGAGAAAGGCGACCATTGCCACATGGCGACGACAACAACGGCCAAAGCGGCTTCCCGACTCAGCCCGGAACGCGCCATCTACGACCTGCGAACGGCGTCGACGCCGCGGATCTCTCCCGAGGGAACGCGGATCGCCTTCATCCTCGGCGAGACGAGCCGCGAGACGGACAAACCATCCAGTCACGTGTGGATCCTCGATCCGGATGGGGCGAACGCGCGGCAGTTGACACGGACGGGAACATCGCATTCGAGCCCAGCCTGGTCCCCGGACGGTCAGGCACTGGCCTTCGTCTCACAGCGAGATGGCTCCAAACCCAACACCATCTGTCTGCTGCCGACGGATGGCGGTGAGGCACGTGAATTGGTCCGGCACCGGGGAATGCCAGGGTCGCTCGCCTGGTCGCCGGATGGAAGCACGCTTGCGTACACGTTGCCAATCGATCCGGACAACCCTGGGGAAGAGGAGCGGGACAAGGACGCGCCACCTCCGGTCCGGGTGGTCAGGCGCATCGACTACAAGCAGGACAACCGGGGGTTTCTCAACGACACGCGCATGCAGGTCATGCTGATCTCGACCGAAACGGGCGAGACCCGGCAGCTGACCAGGGAGGCGTTCGATCACACCGAACCGCAATGGTCGCCGGATGGCGCGACGATCGCGGCCAAATTATCGAACCGGAACGGAATGCACTCGCAGCTCGCGCTTGTCGATGTCGCATCTGGCGCGGTGAAGCGGATCGGTCCCGAGGATGGAGTGCTGGCGACCTGGGCATGGTCGCGGGATGGGTCGTTCATCCTGTTCGACGGTGAGGATCGGAACATTGCCCACACGGACTACTTCCGGTACGACCTCGCGACCGGGGAACGGCGCCGGCTCACGGATGATCTGCCCTTCTCGTCGGAGTCCGGGTTTCCGACAATCTCAAGCCCGGCCCAACCGGTCTGGCTGGATGACCGGACTGCACTCGTC
>DASYVY010000414.1:0-12734 GCA_035936535.1 Thermomicrobiales bacterium
CAGTCCCGGTGGCCCGCTCCGCGCAGCTCGTTGAGGGCGAGGATCCGATCCTCGCCGTCGTTGAGCTCCACGGGAAATTCCCAGCCCTGGACCTCGAAGACAATGCCGAAGACCTTGATTCCCCGAGATTGCGCCTCAGCAATGAATTCGGCGTCGTTCACGAAACCGTACAGCCGGAAGCGTGGATCGATCTCGCCCCATGCTTCCTGCTCGAGATAGGGCAAGGATATCGATCCGCCGCCAAGAGCTGACCAGACCACAACGGTGGCACGGTACTCGACCAGGTCGTCCACCATTTTGAGACGTCGTGGCGGAAGACTCGGGTGATAGTTGTGCTGGCGTGGAAACCACGCGTCGAAATACACGCCCCGTTCCATGCGGACTCCTTGCCGGTGCATGGGCAGGGGAACCTCCGCGCCGCCCGGTCGTCGTCGGTGTTGGATCTCTGGATCGTCGCGCTAGGCTGGAGCCGGCGTCTCCTTCTGGCCAGCTTTCAGGAACGTGAACTGTGCTTCGGAAGGATCATCCCGTGGCTTGCCGGAGTCGGTCCAGAAGGCATTCATCTTGTCGATTGCGTTTCTGCCCCAGGACACCAGCTCGGCCAGGTGCTCGGGGTCATCCGTGGTCAGCTCCCGGATCCAGTCGGTGCCGAGCATCACGTGGGTCCGCTCGTCCGCCTGCAGATAGTCCGAGAGCTCGGCGATGCGGCTGTAGCCACGCGCCGTCGCTTCCTGGCGCCACTCCCGAAGCGTTTGCATAAGGTTAGCTTCGGCCCAGCTATTGGTGACGGTCAGCCGTTTCAGTGGATCGGGGTCGTTCTGCATCCACCACCAGAGGAGCGACCACGGCCCATAGCCAAGCTCGCCTCCCAGTTCATCCTCTACAGCCTTGGCCACAATTTCGATGTGGCGAGCCTCGTCCCACATCTGGTGAGCAAGCTCCATCCGCATGGGCCAGGGAAGCTCGGGGAATTCTGCCAGCATCTTGCCCGTACGGTCGGTGGTTTCCACCTCGCCATAAAGGAGCTGATGGAACTTCTGCCGAAAGTCCTCGATCGACCATGGTTCTTCCACCTTGTAGATGTTGAAATCCTCGCGGTTGTCCGAAAACCAGAAGGGTTCCTCGACAACCGGGTGATCGAGCGCCGGGCATTGCTTGCGAAAGCGGTACCCGCTCTTGCCGCGCTTGAGCCGCGGCTGGGGCTTGTCCTCCGCCTTCGTACTGTGGAAGGCAAGCCAGTGGGATTCGATGCCCTGGCCGGTGACGCCACCGCACTCCACAAGCCGGGCCTCGATATCAGCCTGAACATCGAGCGCATGCCGGCGCTCACCGGCCGAGCGGGTCATGTTGTCGAGCACCGCCTGGCCCCAGGCGACGTGCGACTGGGCGATCCCGGCAAGGTTGCGCAGAAGGCGAACGGTGGGAGTATCGGTCAGTGGATCGGTGGCGTCGGCATGGTAGACGTAGGTGCTGACCAGATGCGGCTCGAGGACGCGGTAGACCGCGACCAGCCTATCGGCCACGTTATCGAGGCCCCAGACGTATTCACAGAGACGCGCGAACTCGTCGGTCGCTGGTTCCTCAGAGAGCCGGCCAGATCGCAACTGCTCCAGGCGCTCCCCGAGCTGGTTTGCCGCCTGCGCATGGTCGTAGACGTGGTAGCCAAAGGTCGCCTTCAGGCTGATCTGGGGGGTGGTATGCGACCATCCGCCGATCATCTCCATCAGCTGCACCTCCAGATACCGGTAGTTGGCGAGGCGCTGGGAGTTCTCCTTGACACCGAAGCGTCCACCGAATTCGCGACGATCGACAACAGGCATGGTAATCCTCTTCTAGCGGGCGGGATTCTGGGGATCGGGAAACACGACGGTGGCCTTGACGAAGCCAGGAGGCTTGTCGTGGGCCGTCTGGAATGCGTTTTCGATCTTCTCGATCGGGAACCGGTGGGAGACCAGGTCATCCAGCGCGATCTGACCGGAGCGCATCAGACGCATTCCGGTGTTCATCCCATGGAGGATGGTGTCCACGTCCCGGAAATGGCAGTTCGCGATGCGGTACGCCATCCAGTTCCAGTGCCCGAGCGGAATGCTCCGGGAACCTCCCTGGTGGTAGCCGACGATCGCCAGGGTGCCTTCCATCCTGGTCGCATCGGTCGCCGCATTGAGACCACTCTGAGAGCCGGTGACCTCGAACGTGAGGTCCGCACCCCGCCCGCCGGTTGCCGACCGTACCACCTCGACCAACGAATCGGAGCGTACGTCCACGGTGTGCGTGGCGCCCATCCGGGCTGCTCGCTCCAGGGCATCCGGGCGGGTATCGGCCACGATCAGGTGGCGCGGGCCACGAAGCTGGACCAACTTCTGGACCAGGCTCCCCATGAACCCTGCCCCGATGATGACGACATCGTCGGCGAGCCTGGAGTCCGCCCGTTCGACCGCGTTGACCGCACAGGCGAGAGGCTCGCCGAGCGCGAGATCGAGCGGCAATCCTTCGGCATCGAAGCAGTGTGCCGCATCAACCGCGACATACTCCGAAAAACCGTGGCTCGTCACCCAGGCCGCAACGCGATCACCAACCGTGAGCTGGTCCACGTCGGCCCCCACCTGCTCGACGATCCCGCTGACTTCATGGCCAATCGACCTGGGAAAACCTTCCAGCCCGGCGTGACCTTCCCACAGATCGAGCTCCGACGTACAGACACCGCAGGCAGCGACCCGCAGCAGCACCTGGTGAGCCACGATCCGGGGCGGCGGTAGATCGGCCAGGCGGAACCTGCCCGGCGCTTCCAAGATGGCAGTCTGCACTCCCGCGCCCTTCTTTCCTCGATGCCTGCACGTGCTGACGGGTGTTTGGCCTCTGGAATGCCTATTTCATCCCCGTGACAGCGATTCCACGAATGAAGTGGCGCTGGAACACCAGGAAGACAATGAGAACCGGCAGCGTGGTGATCACCGACCCCGCCATCAGCAGGTCCCAGACCGTCCGGTTTCGAACGACGAACAGTGCCAGCCCCAAAGGCAGGGTCCGCAGCTCTTCGCTGCTGACGATGATCAGTGGCCAGAAGAAATCATCCCAGACGTAGGTGAAGGTGAAGATGCCAAGCGCGGCTAGCGCGGGCCGGCAGAGCGGCATCACGATCTGGGCGAAGATGCGGAACTCGCTGCCGCCGTCCACGCGGGCGGCATCGAGCAGATCGTCCGGGATGCTCTTCATGTACTGGCGCATCAGGAAGATGCCGAATGCGCTCGCACCCTGGGGAACGATCAGCCCCCAGTAGGAGTCGAGCCAGCCGCTCCCGCCGCTGCCCATGATGTCGTTGCCGCCGAAGAACGGGATATGCCGGAGGATGACGTAGTTGGGGATCAGCGTCACCTGGCCCGGGATCATCATCGTGCCGAGCGTAATGATGAACAGCAGGTCACGGCCCGGGAAGCGCCGCTTCGCGAAGGTGTAGGCGGCGAGGGAGCTGGTGAACAGTTGGAGGGCGGTGACGGTGAGTGCGACGTACGCACTGTTAAAGAAATAGCGCCCGATCCGCTCCTGCCTGAAGAACTCCACGTAGTTGTCGAAGCTGGGGTTGCGGGGAATCCAGCTGGGCGGCCAGCGGAACATGTCGCTCACGTCCTGGAACGAGGAGCTGACCATCCAGACGAATGGCGCCACAAAGATCACCGACCCGGCGAACAGGAGGAGATAGACGAGCGCCTTGCCGCTGATCTCCTCGAACTGCTGGCGCCGTCCGGTGCCCAGCTCCCGCGCCGGGACCCGGGTGCTCTTTCGCTCACGTGTCACAACTGCCATGTCGCCGTCTCTCTTGGTCCCTTCGCTGGATTAGTACTCGATCTCGCGGCGAAGGAAGCGGAATTGCAGCAGGGTGAAGCCCAGCATCATCGCGAACAGGGCGAAGGCCATGGCCGCCGCGTACCCCATGTTGAAATCCTTGAAGGCCGTCGTGTAGATGTACCAGACGATGGTCCTGGTCCGGCCGAGCGGACCGCCATTGGTCATGATGAAGATCTGGGTGAAGACCTGGAACGAACCCAGGATGGAGATCACCAGGAGAAACAGCGTGGTCGACGAGAGCAGGGGGATGGTGATGTCCCGGAGTCGTCGCCAGCCGGTCGCGCCGTCGATCTTGGCCGCGTCGTAGTAATCTTCCGGGATCGATTGCAGCCCCGCGAGGTAGACCACCATCGCAAAACCTACGCCCTTCCAGACACTGGTGATGATCACGGCGGGCATCGCCAGGTTCTTGTCCGCCAGCCACAGCAACGGCTCATTGATGATGTTGAACTTCATCAGGTAATAGTTGGCCAAGCCGTAATCGCCGTTGTACACCCATTTCCAGATGATCGAGGCGATGACAAGCGGCGTGACTACCGGAAGATAGAAGAACGTTCGGAAAATTCCGCGGGCCCGAATCTGGTTGTTCAGCAGTAACGCGACCGCCAGGCCGAGGCCGATCGTCAATGGAACCGACGCCGCGGTGTAGTAGATCGTGTTGCCGATCGCCTGCCGGAAGCGCCCGTCGTCGAGCAGCCGGGCATAGTTATCCAACCCGACGAACGGCTTGGCCGGTTCCAGGATGTTCCACTGATGAAAGCTGAGGTAGAACGCATAACCCACGGAGAAGACAGTAAATACCGAGAACAGCAGCAGCACTGGAGCAAGAAACAGGTACGCCGTCCATTGCTTGCGCATTTCCCGGAGCACTCGCCGCATCCCGGTTCGGCGTGTCGGCACCGGTCTCCGGTATGGTCCCATCGCGGTGCTGACGCTCATGGCCGAATCCTTTCGCATGTCATTCGCGAATCCTGCTCCTGGTTCTCGCCCCTCCCCCGGCCGGGGGAGGGGCGAGCCAGAGCGCGGCAGGCGGCGCGATGGCTATCCCTCGTCGAGGATCGCCTGGCCCTCTTCGGCGGCTTCGTCGAGCGCTGTGGCCGCATCGGTTTCACCATAGATTGCGCGTCCGAGCGCGTCGTTCAGCAGCGACTCGACCTCGCCGTAGCGCGGATTGGGAGCGGCGTTGGTAACGCCGCATGCCATCTGCTCGGCAAACCCCTTGAGGATCGGGTTGTTCTCGAAGATTGCCGGATTTTCCAGCAAGGACGTGCGGGTGGGTAGCAGCGTGCTCGGGTTCTCGGGCGTGCCGAGGGTCCAGAGCGCGAGGTTTTGCGGCGCTGACAGGAACTCGATCCATTTCCAGGACGCATCATGGTTTGCCGACGCGGACGGGATCACCAGCGTGTCGCCGGCAACGGTTGTCGCGCAGCGCACGCGCTCCGGCAGGGGCGCTGCCGCCCACTTGCCGGTGATATCCGGGAACTCGCTCATCATGACCCCGGCGAACCAGGCTCCGGCGATATACATCGCCACCTGGCCTTCGGCGAAGGCGATTCGCCCGTCATAGGAGTTCGAGTTGAGATAGTCCGCCGGCGAGTATTCGGCCAGGCCGACGTAGAATTCCGCCGCTTCCTTGCCCTCGTCACTGTTGAACAGAATCTGGGTTCCATCTTCCGAGAGCAACTCGCCGCCGTTCTGCCACAGCCAGGGATACCAGTAATAGGCGGCCTCGGTGGCGAACAAGATGGTTCCGTAGGTGCGATTTTCCGCATTCGTGAGTGCCTGGGCGGCTGCCTCGAACTCCTCCCACGTCGTGGGCGGACCGGCGATGCCTGCCGTCTCGAAGAGGTCCGTCCTGTAAAACAGTCCGGTCGACTCTCCATCGAAGGGGAGGCCGTACAGCTTCTCCTCGTAGATGGCGGCGTTCAGGAAGGCGTCAACGTAGTCGTCGACCTTCACCGCTGCGCTCTGCTCCGCATATGGCCCGAGCTCGAGAAGCGCATTGCGGGAAGCGAAGTCGACGACGGCGCTCTGGTCGAGGAACGCGACATCGGGCGGGTTGCCACCGGCGATCCGGGTGGTGAGACGGTCGGTGAACTCCTCCGCTGGCACATCCTCGAAGTTGACGGTGATGTTCGGGTGCAGTTGCTGGAACTGGTCTCGCAGCGACTGCAACACGGGAGACGAACCGACCCACGAGGCGAATGTAATTGTCACCGGAGCGCTCGGTTCGGGAATGCCTGGACTGAGGTTTCCGAGGTCTAGGTCCTCGCCAATGGCTACCGGCGAAGCCACAGGCGAGGCTGCTGGTGAGGCCAATGGCGAGGCCGCTGGTGATGCTCCCTGATGGGCGGATCCGGTGCGCGCCAGCATGGCTGCGTGGGTGCCAAGGCTGAGACCCAGCGCACTTTTGGCAACACTGCGACGAGTGTGAAGGGCGCGAAGGAGGTCATTATCCGGATGCGTCATCTGGTATCTCCTGTTTGATGAATCGGACGTCCAACGTAGTTATCCCGATCGTTCCAGCGAGCGACGCTCTCACGCTCCAGCAGGCGCGTCGAAAGCACCACACGCTGCGGCGGGACATGTGGCTGCCGAATACGGTCGAGGAGCATCCGTAGTCCAGTGGATCCCATCTCCGCAATCGGCTGCGCAATCGTCGTCACGGCGGGAAAGACTGCCGCCGTATACGGGATATTGTCAAATCCTATGACCGAGACGTCGTCCGGCACCTTCCTTCCCGCCCGCTGCAGCGCGCCTATCACTCCAATCGCCATTTCATCGTTGAAGGCAAAGACCGCGCTGAAAGAGACGCCCCGCATGTCCAGCTCGGCCACCGCCCTGGCGCCACCATCGTGTCGACCATTGCCGCGTACAAGGGCATTGATTGGAAGTTCGATCCCCGCTTCATCCAGCGCCCGGCGAAAGCCGGCGATCCTTCCGGCACTCGGGGTCAAGTCGCTCGGTCCGACGACACATGCAAGCTTCCGGTGACCGTTCTCGATCAAGTGTCTTCCGGCGAGATAGCCTCCGTCATGGTTGTTGACAAGCAACTGATCGACCACGGCATCGTCAACGTCGCGATCAATCACCACGCACGGCACGCCAGCCTGCTGTATTCGTTCGATATCCCGGCCCGCATCTTCTCCCGGGATCAGGCCGGTCGAGATCAGGATGATCCCGTCCACCCGCTTCGCCAGGAGCACGTCGACATAGGCAGCCTGCTTGGTGCTGGAAAGATCAGAATTGCAGAGAATGACGCTGTAGCCATCGGAAAACCCGGCGTCCTCGATCACACGGGCAATCTCGGCGAAAAACGGGTTCGAGTTATCGGGAATGACCAGGCCGATCGTGTGGGTGATCCTGCGTCGGAAGCTCCGCGCCAGGAGGTTGGGCCGGTAGCCAAGCGTGTCGATTGCCTCATGCACGCGCTGCTCCGTTGCCGGGTCGACCCGGACCGACTGGTTGACGACCCGCGACACGGTCGCTATCGACACGCCAGCCCGTGCCGCGATGTCTTTGATAGTGACGGTCTGCTGAGCAGGAGTGGAAGTCATCGTCTTACCAAATGTGCGGTCCTCAGACGGCTTTACGTTGAACGACGCCAATTCGTTTCAGTCATGCTGGAGTCAGCACACGAATACCCCAGGGTGGCATGGGGATTCCCGCGCTGACTCCCGCTCCGGGCGAGACCGAGTCCCCGCGATAGAGATCCGTCATCGTGCCGGATGCCTTGATTGCCTCCGAAAGCTCCGACGACGGCAGTGTCGCGACTGCTGCCTCGGAGCTAAAGTTGAGCAGCACAAGAACGGGCGACCCGCCGGCATCTTCCGACCGCGTGAAGCCGAGGATCTGGTCAGCTGGCTCGCACATGAGCGGGGTCCAGGTCGGCGATCGCAGGCCCGGCAGCTCCTGCCGCAGACGGATGAGCTTCCGGAAGTGGGGACGAAGACCGTGTCGGTCGGTCCAGTCGATGGGTCCGTCCGTCGCGTACGGCTCGTACTCGGCTCCTACTTCATCCCCGGTGTACACGCAGGGTAGCCCAGGCAGCGTCAACAGCATGGCGGAGGCGACGCGATAAGAGTCGATGCCATGCGTGGTGATGAATCTGGGACCCGTATCGTTGTTGTTCAAAAATCGAAAGATCAACGAGTTCGGATCGTAGCCGCCTCCATCGCTGTAGGTGAGCGCCTCGATCATGCCGCTGCTTGTCGGTGCCTCGCCCGCGAAAACCTCGGTCCAGGCCCAGACGCCCAGCTCGTCGGTCCAGTCATAGGCGGCATCGAACCCGTTGTTGACGTAGAACGGATCGCGCGCGCTGGCCTCCGCGATCAACAGTCCGTCCGGTTTCATGCGTTTGAACTCCGCGCTGAACTCGGGCCAGAACTCCGGACAGCGCCGCTCGATACCCCAGGCAACATCGAGCCTGAAACCATCGACATCCAGCTCCCGCACCCAGAACATGAGCGCCTCGGTCATGAACCGGCGTACCTCTGGGTTGTCGAAATTGAGATTCGGCAGATGCGTCCAACCGAAATAGTGGGTGGCCTGCCCGCCTTCATCTCGATCGTAGAAGCTGTAGTACGTCGAAGCTGGCCCATGGCGATCGGCATCGCGGTAGTAGGGATGCTCGATCGACGTGTGGTTCGGCACGATATCCATGAGCACACGAATGTTGCGGGCGTGTGCCTCCTGGACCAGGTACCGGAAGTCTTCCAGCGTGCCGTATTCCGGCCGGACACCGAAGTAATCGACGATGCCGTAGCCGAAGTCACCTGGAACGGTCACATTGATCGGCGCGAGCCAGAGAGCGCTGATGCCCAGATCGGCGAGGTCGTCCAGACGATCCACCACGCTACGAAACCCGTCGGGCCCGAAGTTCCGGACGATCACGCCGTAGACACTGGCTCCATGGGTCCATGCCGCTCGTTCGCTGATCGGGTTCACCATCCTTGCGTGGCCCTCTGCCACCGCCAACATGACCGTCGCCGTGTCCTGACGGCCTTGCTCACCCGTTACCGTGAGCGCGATGCAATACTCGCCATCCTCGTCAGGAACAGGCAATGTCAGCATGGTGGCCGAGAGATCGACCGCGGGTTGGTCGCTCTGGTTGGCGGTTTCGTCCGGAGCGAACGAGAGGGTTTGGCCGGGATAGCTCCGTCGAACGGACCACACATAGCCGACGACTGGGGCGGTGTCGACATCGGCAGGTTCGCTGATCGAGCCATCGAGATGGACGCCGTCGGCGGCAACCTCGGCCCGTATCCGCGCGACAGGGCGCGGCGCAAGCGGGACCGTGTAGACGACTCGGGATGATTCAACGATTGCGTTGCCGAGATCCGCGACTGCCTGGACCGTATTGTTACCGGGTCGCAAGGGAACTGTAGCGCTAAAGGTGTCGCGGACACGATCGGCGGGGTGGGACTGACCGTTGACCACAACCGCGATCGCCGCGCCTTCTTCGATGCCGGGACAGGTGCCGGATATGCGCTTCTGCCAGGCCCAGACATCTCCACCGTGCAGGTCGAGCAACATAGATCCACCTGGCTCAATGCAGGCAGCAGCGTCGGTCTGCGACCGGCCGGCGGGTGATGTTCCCGTCTTCATCACCGCATCCCCGGCATCGGGCTCGGCTCGGGCTCGGCTCGCACTCGGCAAGGATGTTCCTTGATTGTCCGGCTACAGCCGATTGGCGCAACGTGCTTTCCTGTCAAAACATCACTGGTCGGAATTCCATGCCGGGACGCGGCAATCGATTGCAGCGCGAGCCAGAATCGTGATCGGTTCAGTCGCATCGGCGAGCAGCAGTGCGACCAACGAAGCCACGTCCGCACCCCTCTCCCGATCCTGAAAACGATTGCACGGGGACTATAGATGCTGAATGATCGCCTGTCAACGCGTCCGCAATCCGCAAGGTGGCAAGGCTGAACGGGCCCCCCAACCATGGTGATCGTGCGTGTCCGCGCGTTGGAGGGTGCGCGAAACGGAACGAGGCCCAACCGGAACCGATGCCTTCCGGGCATCGGCTGCCGAAACGCCGGCATCGGGTGATCGGCCAACACGCCGCCCTGTCACTAGGTTTCGCACATGCGTGAGGAGGTCAAGGCATGGGAAGCGAACGGCAAATGACACGGCGTTCGGCGGTAGCCGGTGCTGCAGGCGCAGCCGCGCTTGGGCGCGTGGGACGGCCAGGCCGCGGAAACGCGAGGGAATCCACTCTCACCCCGACGACGACACCTGTGACCAGCATCACGCGCGTTGCGCTGTGGCAACCGGCCTCGGAGGCCGGGCTCATCTTTGGAACGTCGTTGGCGACCTGGCAGGCAGAGGACGCCGAGTATCTCCAACTGGTTGACCACGAGGCCGCCGTCCTGTTGACGGAGGATGACCTTTTGTGGTGGCGACCTCGGCCAACGCCCGACTCCGAACTCGACTTCCAGTACGGTGATCGGTTCATCGCAGTCGCCGAGTCGCAACAGCAGCTCGTGTTCGGTGCTCACCTCGTCTGGGACGAAGGGTTCGGCGAGGGGTGGACCGACGACGACCTGTGGGGAATGGACGAGGAGACCGCCCGCCGCCTCATGCTCGGCACCGTCGAAGCGGTGGTGGGCCGGTATCGTGGTCGGGTGGTGGGATGGGTCGTGGTGATCGAGGCAATCGATGCCCACGAAGACGATGGGCTTCGGCGAGACTATCCCTGGTACGAGACAGTCGGACCAGCCTACATCTCCGAAGCCTTCGAGGCAGCGCACGCCGCAGATCCCAAGGCGCTCCTGATCCTCAACGAGTTCGGATTCGAGACCGACGACGAGTTCGATGCCGCCGCGGACAAGCAGCGCAACGCGCTGATGGTGCTCGACGGGTTGCTCAAGGCCAACGTTCCGGTGCATGCCTTTGGGGTGCAAGCCCATCTCGAAGCTCGCGATTTCACCGAGCGGTTCGACGCCGACGGCTACCGGCGCTTCCTGGCCGAAATCCCCGACCGCGGCTTGAAGATCCTGATCACCGAGTTGGATGTTCTCGATGACGGCTTGCCGCCCGACATTGACGTTCGGGACCGGGCGGTGGCGGATACGTACCGGCGCTATCTCGAGGTAGCGCTTGCCGAGCCAGCCGTGGCTTCCGTCATGACGTTCGGTTTGTCGGACCGGTATACGTGGCTTGAGGAGGACTACCCGCGTGACGATGGCGTGCCGCGTCGGCCGCTTCCGTTCGACGACGCGCTGGTGCCAAAGCCAGCTTACGATGCCGTAAAAAGCTCGCTGGAAGGGGTGCCGTCGCGGACCGCCCCATGGCAGGCGCCCCGGAAGGGTTGATCGAGGGATCCTTCACCATCTTCAGTAAGGTCTCCCCCGATCACCGGGGAATCGCTCATTGGAATAGATGAGGGGGGACACGAGCAGCGCCTTTCCCTCATCTCCAGCGAGTGAATACCCATGAAGGGCTTTCGTCTGGGGCGCCTCGCCGTCCGCGGCATCGTTCCACCTCCGCTGTGGTGACATAGCTGGAGCCACCAAAGGGACGTTCAAGTCACTGGCGCTCGTCGCTTCACGCCAAGCTGGACTGCCGGAGGGCGGTGATGATCCATTGGAACAACCGGAGATCATCGGTGAAGTCTTCGGCCGATGTCTTGATCTCGGTTCCGTTGACGATCGCGTCGTGGAAGCACTCCAGTTCTCGGGTATACGGATCCGTGAACGTTGGGCGAACGACGCTCTGCGAGTACATGTCGCCCTCCGTTTTCTCGATAACCAGCCGGGTCGGAAGGTGTCGAATGTACGGCGTGTCGTACTCGATCCGCAGGGACGATGTCTCCCCATAGACTTCTATGTGGGCGTCGAACCGGACCTGGCTGTCGACCCCTGTCTCTAGCACCGCCTGGAAGCTTTCGTAGCCCATGGTGACGTGGAGGTAGGAGCCATCATTCCAGTGACTGGCCGAGATGACCTGATCCGGCATTCCGATCAGTTCGCGCATGGCCGACAGATCGTGACTGCTGAGCCCGCAGAGGAGTCGATAGCTCCGCACTAGCTCAGGAGTTGCCTCCCCAATCGCCTCCGTCACAAGCCGGTCGGCCCTAATGCGCCGGTCCTCCGCGGCCGCCGACGGAACATCGTCCGGGCGCAGGACATTCGCAACCTGATCGATGATCAGACGGTTGCGCCCGATGATGTCCCGCACCCGGACATAGTTGATGTGGTCCATGGCCCGCACCCGATCAACCGCTTCCAGGAAGGCCGGTGCGTACCTGCGCATGTAGCCGACCATCAAACGGACTTCGGCGGCATCCCGCTCG
This sequence comes from Thermomicrobiales bacterium, assembly GCA_035936535.1. Classification (GTDB taxonomy): domain Bacteria; phylum Chloroflexota; class Chloroflexia; order Thermomicrobiales; family UBA6265; genus CADCWJ01. The sequence goes on from DASYVY010000414.1 coordinate 12,140, forward strand.
CGAATGATCGCCTCCGCTTCGCCAAGCGCAAGGCACATCGGTTTCTCGACGAACACGTGTTTGCCAGCGCGCATCGCGGCGATTGCGCAGTCGGCGTGATATTCATCGCTGTTCAGCACGAACACCACATCGAGATCGTCGCGCACGACCATGTCGCGAAAATCGGCATATCGTGCGCTTTCCGGCACGGCAAATCGTTGGCCGATCTCACGGAGCAGCGTTGGCGAGATATCGCAGATCGCGGCGATCGTAAACCGGCTCCCCAGGGATTCGAGGATCGGGAGGTGCGTGATCTGGGCGACCTCCCCCAGGCCAATGACGCCCACTCGCAGGATGTTCAACCACTCGTTCCTTTTCATTTGCCGACCATCGACCATCAGCCCTTGTTCAGAACAAACCTAAAAGCGGTCAGGCCCGCATACGTACCCGGACCAAGCGTTCCCGTAAAGATTGACGGATCTCGGCTCAGCCGTCGCCATGTCAGGGAAACCGGCGATGAGATTGGGATCCGGGACCGGAAGCGACCGGAATGGTTACGCCCCGACTCGCTCCATGTCGGGAAAGGATGTCAGTGCTTGCCGGGACCATCCTGCCC
>DASYVY010000415.1:0-1764 GCA_035936535.1 Thermomicrobiales bacterium
GAATCGAGCCGGAATCGACCAACTCCAGATCTACCTGCAGCCGCTTGCGATCGACGTGATTCCCGTATCGCTGCCGTACTGGCGCGGTCCGGGGGAGTGCCTGCATCTGCTCTCGCTGATCAGTCCGGTCGCGGAACGCACAGCGGTGGCATTTCGGCCCCTGATGCCCACCACCTTCGTGCGGTTGCTGTCCGAGCTAGGCTGGACGCTGATCGACGTTCCCGAAGCGGAGTTCGCAACGCAGGGAACGAACGTCCTTGCCCTGGCGCCCGGCAAGTTGGTCATGCTCAACCGGAATCCCGTGACACAGCGCCAGCTGGAGAACGCGGGATACGAGGTCCACGTCATCTCCGGGGATCACATGTCGCACAATCGGGGTGGAGGGCCGACGTGCCTGACGAAACCCTTGCTGCGGGATATCTCGGCGCTGGGCTAGCAGACCCGTGGAGGGAGACGCGCGGCCGCTGCCCCGGATGGGGATCTCACACCGTATCCCCCGGCGTCACCGGTTCACTCCACGCCATCACCTTAAAAGGCCGGGCGCTCTCGCTGGCTGAAAGCCGCGCGGAAGGACGCGCCCCGTCCGATTCGGGGGATGGCCTCCATGTCGTCACGACCGCCGTGGAGTAGGCTAGCAGGATAGGAATCGGGACTCCGCTCCCGAGTGATCCAGCGGACCCAGGGGATAGCGACCATGAACATGAATGCCCACATACCTCAGCCCTTGTGGGAACGCCTGCGATGGGCGCGCCAGGGGTTCTTCGCCGGACTGCTGATCGGCGTTGTGATGGGCTGGTTTTTCCACGGCATCATCTCCTTCCTGCTCCGGTTCGGGCTGGTGCTGGTCCTGTTGCTGCCGCTGCTGGTGATCGGCTGGCTGTGGTGGCGCTCGTCCCGGAGCAATGGACCGGTCCAAACGAGCACCACGGTCATGACGTGGCGCGGCGATGACCCTCCCGGACGGGGCCGGGTCGAAGACCTTACGTGGACACCGGAACGTGACCCGGACGGCACGATCCCGACGTATGGGCGCGTTGCCGATCCGCCCCGTGAGCCGTGGCGCCAGCGCCAGAACCCGATCCCGACCGATGTCGAGGCCGAGCTCGACGCCCTCAAGCGAGAGCAGGAGCGCCACCGCTGAACCCTGGCCTCATCATGACGCTCGCGGTCGTCTGCTTTGCGGTCGGAGTGCTTCTCGGGTTCATTGGCGCCGGTGGCGCCGGGGTGATGGTCTCGTTGCTGACCATCGCGTTTGGGCTGCCGATTCATCAAGCGGTGGGCACCGCTCTCGCCGCGATGCTGGTCGTCTCCATATCGGGCTCGCTCTCGCATTACCGGGAAGGGAACATCAATGTTCGCGCCGGGGCGATCGTGGGCATCGCCGGGATGCTCGGCGCATTCGGTGGCGCCGAGATCGGGCAATCGATTCCGGAGCATGTCCTCCAGCCCGCGGCCGGTTTCGCGCTCTGGTTCTTGGCCTTCCTGGTGTGGGCACGGACCCGCTTCGCGCATGCGATCGCGACGGGACAGGATCCCGGCCAACCGGTCCATTCCCGAATGCAGATCGGTGGCGCGGTCGGGCTCGGGATCACCGGCGGCCTCGCCTCGGCGTTCTTCGGGGTTGGGATGGCGCCGTTCATCCAGGTGGGGATGCTGACAGTCCTCCGCCTTTCGCTGACCAGGACGATCGGGACCACCATGCTGGCGTTGACGTTCATCAGCCTGAGTGGCAGCGTCGCGCTCGCCCAGCACGGGGATGTGTCG
>DASYVY010000416.1:0-1585 GCA_035936535.1 Thermomicrobiales bacterium
ACCGACGACCAGGCGCGCGCCGGACAGGGCAACCACGCCGGGGAACGTCTTGACGATATCGCTCATCTCGAGCAGGGGCTCAGGCTGCGATGGAGACACCATGCGGGGGTACTCCGGCTCGTGCGAGATCGACCTTGGCCAGACCATGGGAACAGGCGGAGCACGATCCACCGGATCGTTCTCCGCCAGGCGTTGCGATGGAGATGGTCAACTGCGCCCGCGCGACGGGCATGCCCGTGTGCTAGTAGGCCTCGTCGATGAACTCCTCGGCATTGCTCTCGTCGAAGAACTTGTCCTCGTTGATGATCGTCGTCGGGATCTCCTCACCGTTCGCGTACTTCTCCATCGTGTCGAAGGCGATCGGCCCGAACCGCGGGTTGCACTCGACCGTGGCGCCGAGCTTGCCGTCGATGATGGCCTGCAGGGCGTCGCGCGAACCATCGACGGAGACGATGGTGATGTCCTGACCGGGCACCTTGCCCTGGGCCTCCAGGGCCGCGATGGCGCCGAGGGCCATCTCGTCGTTGTGGGCGTATACGGCGTTGGCGGTCGGGTTCGCCTGGTAGAGCGTCTCGAAGACCCTGAAGCCTTCGTCGCGGGCGAAGTCACCCGTCTGCGAGGCCACGATCTGCATGTCCGGGAAGCCGCCCTCGGGCGGCGCATCAGGAATCCCGCCGTTCTCTTCGGGGTTGTAGGTCCCGGCGAGGTAATCGCGGAACCCCTTCTGCCGGTCGATCGCCGGCGACGAGCCGGTCGTCCCCTCCAGCTCGATGATCTGGGCGGTGCCGCCCATCGTCTCAGCGAGCCACGCCGCGGCTCGGGCGCCTTCCTGGATGAAGTTGGAACCGATGAAGCAGACGTAGTCCTCCCCAGGCTCGGCGATCGCGTGATCGACATCGCGGTCGAGCAGGATGACCGGGATGCCGGCATCCTTCGCCTTGAGGACCGCCTGAGCCAGGGGCGTCTCGGAGCGCGGGGCGAGGAAGATCAGATCGACCTGCTGCGCGATCATGGAGTCCACGTCGGCGATCTGCTTCGCCTCCGATCCGCCAGCTTCGGTGTAGACCAGCTCGTGCCCGCGCGCCTCCGCCTCCTCCTGCATGCTCTCGGTCTGCGCGATGCGCCAGGGGTTGTTCATCTCGACCTGCGAGAATCCAACCGTGTACTGGTCCTTCTGCTCCAGCGGCGGCGGCGCGGCGAGCACCGTCCGCAGCAGATACGGACTGAACGTGGCGACGCCTGCCCCCGCCACGGATGCCTTCACGAGTTGCCGTCGGGTAATCACTCTGTTCACGGATGGTTCTCCTTCTGACGAACTGCCGATCGTGGCGGGCCACTGCCGCGCCAAGCCCCTCAGAGCTCCTGACCTCCGACGTCGGCATCACGGAGCGGCTGACGCGGAGCGACCGGCGGCTGCCGTGATATCCGGCTGCTTGCGGAACACGGCGCCTGAAAACGGCGGCGGGTCCCACGCGAATCCCGGATGGATTCTCGGCCTTTTGGGTGAATGCTATGCTTCTCGCTAGAGTGTAGCACCCCTCATTTCGCTGTCAATCGCCGCGCACAGGAGTGGTGGCACGACAAC
>DASYVY010000417.1:0-4044 GCA_035936535.1 Thermomicrobiales bacterium
ACCGGTGCTGGAGGCGGTCGCGACCGTCGACAAGGAGCACGACACCCTGACCATCTACGCGGTGAATCGCGGGCAGGACGCGGCGCTCCCGCTTAGAGGGGATCTTCGCTGCTTCGAGGGCTATCGCATTGTCGAGCACCTGGTGCTGGAGCATCCTGATCCCAAGGCGACGAATAGCGCCGAGGCGCCCAACACAGTCGTCCCGCATGGAAATGGTGACGCGTCACTTGACGGGGGAACGCTGACCGCGACCCTGCCAAGGCTGTCCTGGAATGTCATCCGGCTGGGCACACAGAAGTCGTGATGCCGTTAGCTGCCGATGGGATCTTTCGCACGGACGCCGATCGAACTTTCTGCGATTGGATTCACGACCACCATCAAGCGGATGTAGACGATTGGAGTTGACCGCGGGATGGGGCCCGGCCGTACCGCCTTTGGCGAGGTAGCAACGGGTCATGGAACGGCGCTATCCGTTGCCCCAGCGAGAAAGCGTAGCCACAAGCAGAACCACCGGGTCACGGTCGGGATTCGTCAGGGTATGAAGACCGGCCTTACCCAATCCGGATGTGGTGACGTGAGGTGATGCCAGACCCCTTGCATATGATTGGAGACCGCCCGAGAGGCGGTGCCGTCACCATGCCGCCGAACCGGGTCCATCTGGCACTACCGCGCTCGCGAGCTTGCCTACTCACCTGCAAGACCAGTCGATTGATCGCTTGAGGGGACCGCAATATCGGTGGTGCTGGAATCATCCTCATTGGCTGGTTTGCCCGCCCCGATCCACTCCATTTCCCATCGCCATGGCGTGCCCCGGATCGCGATCCCGCCCCTGTCCCTGGGACTTGCTCGGATCATCGCTACGCCCCAAAACAGGGAGCCATGACCAACCGAAAAAGACCGGACGGTTGGGTGGCATGTTGTTGACGACAATACGGACGACTGGTTCCCTCTCCGGAGCCCGTGGGCGATCGCGTTCCCCGCGATCATGACCGGTGCCAAGACAGCCTATGAAGGTTCCCCAAAAGTTCCCGCGATTCCGCCTGCGGGTCGGATTATCGCGCCAATCACGCTGGCTCTCAGGATTTCCATGTCTCGGCGGGTTCCCCTTGCGACAACAGGCGATTCACCGGTTACAATGTGTTCGTACGGAGCAATCATCACTGCCGGGGTGATGCGCACCGCCGTGTCGCATGCTACTATGCGGGTACCCTGCACCGGTAAGCCGTCCTGCTCACGGTGAAGAGCAGATCGTCGTACGCACCTTGCAAGCCCGTTCGGCCGGTGCGGCTTATACCACTCTGGTCCACGAACGCCCTCGGATGGCTCTGGCAGAGTGAGGAGGTGGCAACGTGGTCTTCCGCCGCGATAACAAGGTTGACTCGTTCCAACGCCAAATGAGCGCCCTCCGCCAGCAACTGGGGGGGAATGCTGGAGAGGAGCTCGATGAGATGGATCGAGACATGCCGGAGCTCGACGACGATCGCTACCAGCCCACCGACACCTATCGACGGGAAACGGAGGCCAGCGGGAATGACGCCGGAGCGTACAGCTTCGGTTCCTACCCGGCCGAGCCGTCGCAGGTACGCGCGTACGAATCGGAAGCCGTTGACCCCGATGTGCCGGAGATGCCGGAGGTGGACGACCAGATCAGCGTTGTCGCCAGCGGCGCCACTTGGAAAGGCGACCTCGAGTCGGAGCACAGCATCCATGTGTACGGACGGGTAGAGGGAACCCTGAAGGCGCGGGAGGATGTCTGGATCGCGCAGGGAGCACAGGTCAACGCGACCGTCACTGCTCGCCGGGTGATCGCTGCAGGCACGGTCGGTGGCACCATTCAGGTATCGGGCCGGTTCGAGGCCCTGCCTCAGGGTGTCATCACGGCGGACATCACCGCGCCCACGTTCGTTGTCCATGACGGTGCGAACATCAACGGGGAACTGCGAATGGGCGGGGCCGAGAGCAGCGATTCACGGTCCGAGCGACCGGGCTCCTCAGCGGTCATCCAGCGCCGGGCACGTCCGGGCGCCTGACCTGCCGGGCCGCGATGCGATGTCGCTTGCCTGCTCCGCCCCACGTACGAGGAGAATCCGCAATGTCCATGCGCACGTTCGACACGTCGTCGTTTGCTTCCCAGCGGGACGATTATGGTTCGGTGGCCGATGACCAGAACGAATCGATGAGTGTGATCGACCGCTTTTCCAGCTTCGACGGAACGTACCAGTCGACTAGGGACGTCCGGATCGAAGGGCAGGTCAAGGGCACGATCGAGTGCCAGGGCACCGTCCATATTGCCCAGGGTGCCAACGTCAATGCCCGGATCGAAGCCGACAATATCTCCGTTGCCGGCGACCTCGATGGAGACATCAATTGCCGGGGGAGACTTCAGATCCTTCCAAGTGGCAAAGTCCGGGGCAAGATCAACACCGTCACGCTGGTCATCAATGAGGGCGCCCACTATGAAGGGCAACTGGAGATGGCCACTGAGGACAATCGGCTCAGCTCAGGACGCCCGGCGCGGCCGCGACCATCGTTGTCTTCCGGCTCGGGCCCGGTCCCCATCGGTGGTGCATCGGATTCTGGCCGGTCGTCCGAGCAGCCGGCATTGGGGGCCGGCCAGGCGGGCGGCAACACGTTCATCCGGCGATTCGGGGGTCAGGAAACCAACTGGGAGGACGACGCTCCGGACGATGACGAGTCGGAAGGCCCCTCCTGACGGGAAATCCCAAGTACCGTTACCCCTCCGCGCGCCGAGGCGACACCGCACCGGCGCGTGTCCCGTTAAAGGCGACAGGACCACCCGCCGGGTTGCGGCGTTCGGGTGAAGAGGATCGGGGCGGTCGCGTGGTATACTCCCAGCGCTTTTTGGGGGTCCTGTGAGGACGACGATGCAGTGGGTCTGAGGTGCGGGATTCTCCACAGACATTCCAGCGTCGTGCCGCCCGGCCTCGCGATTCGCGGTCGCCTTCTCTCGTATCGGCAGACAACGATTCACCGCAAGAAGGAGCTCGTTCGGTGGAAGCTCGCTCATGCGGGACCTGTCGTCACTATGAGCCATCCACGCTTTGGCGTCGTGGATGGTGCCGAAACAGTCTCCTGTTTTCGCCATCCCAGAGTCACAGTGTCCAGGATAATGAGCTCGATTGCAGCCGAGGGACCGGCGATTTCTGGCAGCCACGAATGGGCACCGGTGATCTGTCGGCAGAGACAACAGGTCAAGCCAACGTGAATGCACCAAAACGCTCCCCATTGAAACTCTTCGCCCCCGCGCTGTCGCGTCCAGCCCTCGCCACGGCCGGTGGCGTTGGCGGCGGAACGATGATGTTCGCCAGGGGCGGAGACGACGACGGGTACGACTATCCCGACGACGACCTGGATCAGCCACCCGCCCGGAGCACCCGAAGGGTCGTGCGCTCCGACAGAACAGGAGTGGATAGTGGCGGGGGCGGGCGTCAGCGTTCGATCCAGTTCCAGCCGGAAGAACGGTACTGGACGGATTATCTGCGCATCGCCCTCCCGATCATCGGCCTCCTCCTTATGGTCGGCCTGTTCTGGTACTGGGCAACACAGCTGATCGACGACTCCGCCGGTCCGGACGAGCCCGTCGCCACCGCCGAAGCCCCCGGGCTTGCCGCGGTCGATGAAACGGAATCCACCCCGGCACCGACGGCTCCCCCGGCCGGGGTGAACAATGGGCAATCGCCCACGGCCGGCGCCACACAGCCGCCAGCGGAAGAAACGCCCGTAAACGAGGAGAACGAGCCCGAGGAGTCGCCTCCTCCGGAAGGGGCGGCTGAGGGTGCCGCCTTCGCTCCCAACGACGCGGCGGTGATCACGGAGGATGGCGTCAATATGCGCTCTCAGCCGACAACCGCTGAGGAAAATGTGGTGGCCGAGTTGAGTGCCACCACTATTGTCGAAATTCAGAGTGGACCAACGGAGGCGGACGGCTTTAATTGGTGGGAAGTTGTCGTCTCGGAAACCGGAGAATCTGGCTGGGTAGCGGAAGATTTCCTGGAAGCGGCTGAGTAACGCACTGTTCGTGGC
>DASYVY010000418.1:0-2294 GCA_035936535.1 Thermomicrobiales bacterium
GCGGTGCGGGCTCCGCGATCATGAGCCGGACCTTGGCACGTGGACGTCCTCCGGCGCGTACCCGCACGATGCCATCGCCAGTTCAGTGGACTCCACCCGCATCCCTGATATCGCTCGTCAGACCCTGATCCAGACCCTGGGAGGAACTCTCGTTCATGCACGGGATCGAGCTCATCATCGTCCTGCTGTTCATGGTGCTCGTGCTCGCCGTTATCGCGTTCCGTCTGGACATTCCTTATCCCATGGTCCTGCTCGTCGGCGGAACGATCATCGCGTTCGCCCCCGGCATTCCCCATGTCCGGCTGGATCCGGAACTGGTGTTCATCCTGTTCCTGCCGCCGATCCTGTTCAGCGCCGCGTACTTCACGTCCTGGCGGGATTTCAAGGCGAACCGCCGCCCAATCGCGCTCCTGGCGATCGGTGGTGTACTGGCGACAATGTCGATCGTGGCCGTTGTCGCCCGGCTGCTGGTTCCCGAGCTTTCCTGGCCCGTCGCGTTCCTTCTCGGGGCAATCGTGTCACCGCCCGATGCCGTGGCGGCGACCTCGATCTTCCAGCGCCTTGGCGTGCCGCACCGGACGGTCACGATCCTCGAGGGTGAAAGCCTCGTCAACGACGCCAGCGCCCTGATCGCCTACCGGTTTGCCATCGGCGCCGTGCTCGCGGGCACGTTCTCCCTCTGGGAAGCGAGTGTCCAGTTCGTCCTCGTCGCGATTGGCGGCGTCATTCTCGGTCTCGTCGCCGGCTGGCTGATGAGCCGCATCGTGCCCTGGATTCCGGAAACCTCGCTGGTGATCGCCGCCACGTTGATCTCCCCCCTGGGCATCTACCTGGTGGCGGAATGGATCCACGTCTCGGGCGTGCTCGCGACCGTCGCCGCGGGGCTGACCTACAGCCGGATGCAGTCCCCCGCAACGACGCCCGAGGCCCGGTCCGGCGGCAAGGCGGTCTGGACCACCGGGATCCTCCTGATCAACTGTCTCGTCTTTATCCTGATGGGCCTGCAGATCGGCGAGATCGTGGACGCGCTGCCGTCCGAAAGCCTGAGCACGCTCCTCTGGCAGGGCCTGGTCATCAGCCTGGCCGTGATCCTTGCCCGCTTTCTCTGGGTTTATCCGGCCACCTACCTTCCGCGACTCCTGAGCAGGCGGCTGCGGGAGGCGGATCCCGTGCCCCGGCAAGCCGGGATCTTCATCGTCTCCTGGTCTGGACTTCGCGGTATCGTGTCACTTGCTTCCGCCCTCGCCCTGCCTCTGACGCTCGACAACGGCGAGCCGTTTCCCTTTCGGGACGAGACCGTCTTCATTACGTTTATCGTGATTCTGGTCACGCTCCTTGGGCAGGGATTGCCGCTGCCCTGGCTGCTGGAGAGGCTGGACTTCCACGATGACGGCAAGCTGGACAGCGAGTTCATCAGCGCCCGGAGAATGGCCGCGAACGCCATCCTCAGACGCCTGGACGCGCTCGAACACGAGCCGTGGGTCCCGTTGGGGCACCTGATCGAGCTTCGCACGAGATTCAATCATGCGCTCGAACACCTCCCCGAGAGCGGTCGGGCCGAGGACTACGACACCGATCACATCGAGTCGCATGATCGTCTGCGGCGGGAGGTTATCGGGGCCGCGAGAAGCGTCGTCCTCGACGCCCGGAACCGTGGCGAGATCGGCGACGAGGCAAGGCATCGGGTCGAGCTGGAGCTGGACTCGGAGCTCCTGCGCACGGAGTTCTGACAGGTTCTTCCTGTTGATCGCCTAGCATCTGCCTGGTATGGCGCCACAGCCACCCGGGATGCCGATCGTTGCGCAGGGTCCGTCCCGATGGAGAGGATTCACCTTACCCGGTTCTGCTACTCCTGAAGCAGGTGCTTCCGGAACCAGCCGGAGACGCGGGTGTAGTAGTCGATCCGATGCGCTACGGGGCCACCTCGGAGCATCAGGTGAGAGCCGCCCGGATACCGGACGAACTCGACATCGACGCCCGCCTTCTTCAAGGCCACGAACATCTGCTCGCCCTGTCCGATCGGACACCGCTCATCTGCTTCGCCATGCACGATCAGGGTTGGCGTCTTGGCCTTGTGGGCGTACGTCGCCGGGGAGCGCTCGATCATCCACGCCATTCGCTCTAGCGGCGTACCTCCCCACTGCTCCTCCCCAAAGTCGTGCCCGATATCGCTGGTGCCGTAGAAGGACTCCATATCGAATACGGGAGCGCCGCAGACCGCCGCCTTGAACCGATCCGTCTGGCCGATCGCCCATGACGTCATGTAGCCACCATAGGAATACCCGTAGATCCCG
>DASYVY010000419.1:0-1526 GCA_035936535.1 Thermomicrobiales bacterium
GTCGGTGCCTCGTGCGACGTTGGTGAGCCCCGAAGTACCGCCACCGGCGGATCGGATAACGCATCAAGGCAACCGGCCACGGCGGGAGATTGGCAACCCCAGCCAACCGATGCCGCTTCCTGGAGCACGGACAACCGGCGCAGCTGGAGGAAAGCGCTGCACCCCATTCATCTCAACGCACATTGCTGAGCAGAAGCGCAACGACTGCGCATCGTGCGTCCTGCGATGCTCCGCTAACGCACTGAGCGATTCACACGAACGGGGACTCTCACCGGGACCGGCTCGGTTCGTGTCGAAGGTCCATTGGAGGTGAGCCAATCCAGAAGCCGCTTGATAAAGGGTAACTGCACAGAGGTCTCCATTCATGCCCGGTGTGTGCACTCGCGAAACACACGCTCTTGTCAGGACTTACGCATGAATCGTGCACCCGGATTGCCGCTGCCGGCTCGCCTACGGCATTGGATCCTTACCCCGGGCCGCAGGACGCGTGGACGTCAAATACGGTCGGGGAGAACAATGCCCATCCGCTGACGCACGATGTCAGCGATCTCTCGCGCCTGTTCCCTGATGACGCCTGTCGAATGGTCCGACATCTCGATCCCGATATAGCCCGGAATGCGAGCACCCAGTTCGAGCTCGGTGGCCCGCTGGACAACCCTATCTTCCCACGGACTGGCGAACTCCGCTTGCCGATCGAAAAAGCGCTCGGCGAGGGACAATGCCAGAAGCTCGGCGGCCACCACATCTCTCGTCACGCCGACGAACCCGAGGGGCACACTACATCCCACAACACACCAGTCAGGAATGCGAGCGAGGTTGACCTCGGCGGCGCGTCCGGCCCGGTCGGGATCGATCAGCCGTCTCAAGTGGTGACGCGGGTGAACGAACCTCGACAGCAGGTCCAGCTGGAAGGGACCGGTCCGGGCAACGCTGTCGACCAGCGTGACGTAGACCAGCGAACCGGCGGCAACGACTGGTGCCGGGAGCAGCACCTCATCGCTGATTCCTTCCGGCACTATGAGCTCCACCGGTCGCCAGGCAGTCCTCCCTCCGGCGATGGCGCGCATCGCCGTCCGGAGTGGTGAGTCCGGAACGACCACGGATGACGCCGTGCCACTTGAACCCATCGACTGCCGCAACGCTTGTACGAGGGCATCGTCGCCATCCAGTGATGAGGGCAGCATCACCGGAGCGGCACCATCTGCCGGCAGAATGCAGCCGGTTGCCTGCGCGGCGGCTTCGGCAATCGTGCGGGCGGCGAAGATCCGGATGACCGATGGCGGACGACCTGCCATGCCTGTGATTCCCTCTCCCTCCCGCGCACGTCGCGACCAGCGTAGACGCCCCCCTGATAATCGGCATTCCGGTCCGTTAGGGCCATAAATATGGTATGCCTTTACGCATTCCAGGATTCCACTCCTCCGTAAGTATGGTACTGCGGACATCGCTATTTCGGGCTTCGGTCACACCGGCGGGCCGGTGCGATCGGTGATAACTCAAGCTGAGCCGGCCACGTTACTCCTGTA
>DASYVY010000420.1:0-2641 GCA_035936535.1 Thermomicrobiales bacterium
GCTCCGAAGGGGTTTCGGTCAACCCCTCGATGAGGTCCTGAAAACTGTCCAGCATGCGAGCTATCCCTGCAGCGCCGCCGGCGGCGTGACCGCACCGACGGCCGCCATCGGCGTCATGGTCCAAATGACGTTGAACGGATCGGCGAAGCGGAGCGTGTCGGGGTCGCTCTCGAGCACGGGGTTCCCGTAGACGAGCACCCGTCCGCGGACCGCGGCGATGTGCTCCGGCGTGGCGGTGATCTGGATCTGGAGCGGGTTGGTGCCGTAGGGCAGCGGCAGGCCCCGCGGGTGCCGCTCGAGATTGATGCGCAGCGGGCCGTTCTCGAGGAAGACGGCGTCCGCCTCCCGGCCGAAGAGGCGTGCCGCCTTGTGGTCGTAGTCGCCGTCGATCGCCTGCAGCGTACCGTCGTCCCGGCGGATCGCGCGGCCGACCACGTGGAGGTCGAGCACCTCGTCGTAGTACTGCTCGGCCGGGCCGAGGTTCTGGACCGGGATACTCGGCGCCGCCTTCAGCCGCTCGGCCATCGAGGCGGGATCGTCGAGATCGACGGAAGGCAGGACCTCCACCTCGGGATGGTCGCCCCGGCCGCGCGCCCAGGGATGCGGCTCGTGCACGCCGATCTGCGGCATGGTGTGATCCACCCACGGCTGGTCGCGCCGGATGGCGGCCACGATGAGGCTGACGTTGGCCTTCGGGAAGCTCACCCGGCGGCCATCGTGCATCACGAGGCGCACGTCCGGATAGGGCTCCCGCCAGGCCGCGATCCACTCGTAGATGCGCTCCACGACGGCGAACGAATGGGCAGCCACGGAGAGATCCAGGAATCCATCCGCGAAGCCGAGCCCGTGCGACTCCCGGACGAGCAGGACCTGCGCGTCCGGCACGGTGCCGATCGCCGTGTTCACCTCTTCGGCCAGCTCTTCCGGCACCTCGAGCACGAACCGGTACGCCATCGTCTGTCTCTCCTTATGACTGCCATCGGGGCGATCAGGGGCGCGCTGGCCCGTCGAGGTCGCGGCGTGCGATCGGGTTGGTCACCCCGGCACGGCGTGCCGGGGTGCAGATGCCCACGATTGTACCAACTGGCATGCCGCGGAACCGGAGCGGCGCGGCAGGGTGGCGTGGGTAACAGCTGCTCGTACGTTCGCTGGCAACAGCGCGAGGCGATGTGGTAGGGTCGCCCCCGTCCGTTAGGACCACCCTCCCGACGCCGTGGCTGGAGGTTCGGGGGTCATGCACGCCCGCGGGGCTCGCCCCGCCACACTGTCCGAAAGGAGCGACACCACACCGGATCGTGACCACCATCCCCGGTGGTCACCCATTCGACCGGAGGCACCCACGTCTTCGCCTCCGACCGGAATCCTTTGAGGGAAGGACACGTTACCCACCATGGTGATTATCGAGATGCCGTCCACCGCGACGGAGGGTTCGAGCCGTGCCTCGGCCACTACAGCTTTTCCCCGCTTCCGCGCCCCGATCGCGGCGATCGTCGCCGCGCTGATGCTCGCCGGCTCGCTCGGCATGGCCGCCCCGACCGCCGCGATCGAGCTGCTGCCTGGCCCCGACGCCGACCAGGTGGAGGTTTCCACCGGCGATGCGATCGCCGGCTTCGCGATGCAGTTCCTCGGCTACCCCTACGTCTGGGCGGGCAACACCCCGGCCGGCTTCGATTGCTCCGGCTTCTCGCAGTACGTGGTGCTCACCACGATCGGCATCGACATCGGGCACGGCACCGCCGGGCAGATGGCTTACGGAACGCCGGTCGCCTGGGGCGAGTGGCGGCCGGGTGACTTGATCTACTTCGCTGGCACCTACGGACCAGGCATCAGCCACGCCGGCATCTACATCGGTGACGGGCAAATGATCCACGCCGAGAACGAGAGCACCGGCGTGACGATCTCGAGCCTCTACTCGGACTACTACGCGAGCCACTACTACGGCGCCATCCGCGTCGGGTAGCCCCGACGTTAGACGCCATTCCGCCATGTCGAGCGAAGCGGCGAAGTCGAGAAACCGTGTCGCGACAGCCCCGTGCGATCGCAGACAAACGCAGGAGACCATCGTCATTTCGACCAAGGCCCGAAGGGCCGCGTGGAGAAATCGCGTCGTGGCAAACGCCTCGTCGTTTCCCATGACACGATTTCTCGATTGCACGCTCGCATTTCGCTCGAAATGACGGTCTGGGCTGGCGTCCACGTCCCATCAGGGGCTTGAGATCGTCTGAGACACTTGCCAGTTTCCCGCCTGTTGGTACGGTTCCTGCCACGCGCTATCCATACGATGCCGTGCGCGCGAGGTGCCGCGGCGGGACCAGAAAGGCAGGGACAGCCGATGACGAACACGAATGGCAACGCCGGGGCCGCGATGCAGATCGAGTTCTGCACGTCCTGAGGCTACGACAAGCGCGCCGCCAGTCTGGCGGAGCATATCCTGCACACCCGTCCGCTCGACGTCTCGGATGGGATCACCCTGGTGCCGAGCAGTGGTGGGGTCTTCGAGATCGCCTACCGGGGCGAACTGATCTTCTCCAAGAAGGCGGAGGGGCGCTTCCCCAACAGGGCCGAGATCGACGAGGCGATGGACGCGGTCACCAGCTGACCGCCTGGTGCAATGGTCACCATGAACGGCGACGCCCCCGCC
>DASYVY010000421.1:0-3075 GCA_035936535.1 Thermomicrobiales bacterium
GGAAGCGACAAGGCGCCACGGCCCCCAACTCGAGATGTGCAAGAACAACTCGTTCAACCCGACCACCAACACGTTCTACGGCTTCACCCACGGGTACGCGCCGGACCCTGCCAACTACCGCAAGAGCCTGTGGGAGACGGCAGGATACCCGGACGGCCCCGCGACATACGACGATCTGCTGGCAGGCGGAACGGCGATCTTCAACGAGCAGGGTGTCCAGATGGGCATCGGCATGTCCCAGGAAATCGATTCCAACATGGCAGCGCAGGCCATGATCTGGGCGTTCGGCGGCGCGGTCCAGGACGAGAACGAGAACATCACCATCAACTCGCCGGAAACCGTTGCCGCGGTCGAGTACATGAAGTCCCTCTTCGAGAGCTGCATGACACCGGAGGTGTTCAGCTGGAACGCCGCCTCCAACAACCAGTTGATGGCAGCGGGACAGGCCTCCTACATCCTCAACTCGCTCTCGGCTTTCCGCTCCGCGCAAACCAACAACCCGGAGATCGCCCCGGACATCTCCTTTAGCGTACCTCTGGTGGGACCCGGCGGCGAGGAGCGGGCGCTGGCCCACGGTCACGCCGTGTTCACGGCAATGATCCCCACCCACTCGCAGAACCAGGACACGGCCAGGGAGTTCCTGCTCCATCTTGTCGCCAACTACAATGCGGCCACGGATGAGAGCCAGTTCTACAACTTCCCGGCATTCCCCGAGGTCTACCCGGAACTTACCCAGGATGACGGGCCGCTCGACAACGATCCCTACGGCGCCGAGCCGCCCGACAAGCTCGCCCCGCTCAAGACCGCCAACGACTGGACGGTCAACCTCGGCTGGCCGGGCCCCGCCAACGCCATGATCGGTGAGGCATTTAACACGTTCGTGCTCTCCGACATGATGGCCAAGGCCGCCCGTGGCGACATGACGCCACAGGATGCGGTCGCCGAAGCGGAGGCGAAGCTCAACCAGATCGCCACCAACTGGCGGAACGAAGGCTTGATGGGCGGAGGCCAGTAGGGCAGTCTCGTCCTCTCCGGGACCCATCGATACGGGGAGAAACGGACGCCAGGGAGCGGGCGAAGGGTGACGCGAGCGCGGCACGGCCTTCGCCCGCTCCCTGTTACCGTCACATGGTATGTGCCAGGAAGAATTGTAGATGGCGATCGTCGAAACACGGAAGCTGACCAAGCACTTCACGGACGGGGTAGTTGCCGTGAACGCGATCGATGTGCGCACGGCGGATGGTGAGTTCCTGGTGCTGCTCGGTCCGTCCGGCTGTGGGAAGACCACCCTGCTCCGGATGCTGGGAGGCCTCGAGCAACCGACTTCCGGCCAGATCCTGATAGGGGAGCGGGTCGTCAATCACCTGCCCCCACGGGCCCGCCAGATCGCGATGGTGTTCCAGAGTTACGCGCTCTACCCGCACATGAGCGTCGAAGGCAACATCGCCTTTCCACTCAAGGCGGCCAAAATCCCGAAGGACGAGCAGCGCCGGAAGATCGACTGGGCGGCCGGAATCCTCGGGATCGACCAACTGCTCGACCGCAAGCCGCGCCAGCTCTCCGGCGGCCAGCGTCAACGCGTCGCCCTTGCACGTGCCCTCGTTCGCGAGCCCAACGTCTTCCTGCTCGATGAGCCGCTTTCCAACCTCGATGCCCAGCGTCGCGCATCGGCGCGGGACGAGTTGCAGCAGTTCCAGCGAGAGATCGGCACCACCACCATCTATGTCACCCACGACCAGGTCGAAGCGATGGGCATGGGGCACCGGATCGCCGTCATCGACGGCGGGCGGCTCCGCCAGATCGGCACCCCGCGCGAGATCTACGAGGAACCGGCCGATACATTCGTCGCGACGTTCCTCGGATCGCCGCCGATGAACCTGATCCCGGACGGCCCGGCACTTGTCGGCTTCCGGCCGGAAAACGCCTTCCCGCTCACGGGTGTGGACGCCGCGGACGCAAGCTCCACCATGACGTATACGCTCGACTCCATCCGCGAGGAATACCTCGGCTCCGAAAAGCTGGTCTACGGTGAGATCGGGGGCGTCAAGGCGGTGGCCCGGATGGCCGCCAACGATCCCCTGCCCGGTGAGGCCGGGGATTCCGTCGTATTCGGCGTCCGCCGGTCGGATCTCCGCGTCTTCGATCGCGAGTCGGGAATCCGCCGCCAGCAGCTTCCGGCTTCGCTGTCGACCGTTGCCGGAGGGACGCGATGAGCGCACCGACCTATACCGAGACCGCCATCGCTCCGGCACGGGGCGAGCGCTTCGTGTTCGAGCGGGAACGGGTGCTCGGTCCCCTGATGCTCGCCCCGGCGATCATCTACATCGTGGCACTCGTCGGCTTCCCGCTGATCCTCGCCGTGCTCTATGCCTTCACCAATGTCACGGTCGGTGACTCCCGGATCGAGGGGCGGGGGGATTTCGTCGGCCTCGACAACTTCCGGGCGGTCTTCAACGACGGCGTGTTCCGGAAGGCCCTCGCCAACACCGCGTTCTTCACGCTGGTGTCCCAGTTCTTCGTGATCATCCTCGCCAATATCCTCGCTCTCGTGCTCTCGGCCGATTTCCATGGCAAGCGCCTGGTCCGGTTCCTGGTGCTCCTACCCTGGACAACGCCGATCGCGCTCGGCGTGCTCGGCTGGTTCTGGCTGCTGGACTCGGTCTACAGCCCGATCGACTGGTTTCTCCGGGAGATCAACCTGCTCGGGCCGGGCACGACATTCGGTCCCGCCCGCAACATGTACTGGTTGGGCGAGACGGATCTCGCGCGCTTGTCGGTCATCTTCGTCCACATCTGGCGCACTTTGCCGCTGGCCACCGTGATCCTGCTGGCCGGGCTGAGCTCGATCCCGCAGGACATCAAGGACGCCGCTGACATCGACGGCGCCGGATTCTGGCGACAACTCTTCTACGTACGCCTGCCGCTGCTCCTGCCGATCATGGCGGTGGCGACGCTGTTCAGCCTGGTCTTCACCTTCACCGACCTCACCGTCGCGCTCGTGCTCACCCGTGGCGGTCCCGTCAACGACACCCAGGTGCTCGCATCCTGGGCGTACTTCAAGGGCATCCAGGGCGG
>DASYVY010000422.1:0-4036 GCA_035936535.1 Thermomicrobiales bacterium
GTGAATCTTGACCGAGTAGTTCATTCGTTTATACGGGGTCTGAGGCGCCACCAGAGCCGACCACCGGCGTTACAGGCGATTTCCGGAGCCGCCCTGACCCCTGTGTCTGGGACGATCCTGGATTCAGCCTCTAGGCGCCAGTTGACGAAGGTGGAGAGGCCCAGGTGTCGGAGTGGTCCCCCGCGTCCGGCTCCGGGGTGGAGGCGGCCATCGTGTGGAACAGGGCAGTGAAGAGATAGGGATGCGTTTCGGCGGAAGCAGCCGGATTGGCGTCGGCGGCGGCCATCTCCCGGGTGATCGCCTCGATGTGCCCCTGGATACGCCCGGCCTGCTCGGCAGTCAACCGGGCCTCGTGGTGGATGAGCGAGGTGAGCGGCGGCGTGTGCCCGTAATACGCGAAGGCGCGGGCGTACTCCTGCCGGGCGGCGTCCAGCGCCGAGCCGAACATCTCGACGTTGCCCTCCCCCGACTCGCCGAACAGCAGCCCGCCGGTGAAGTTGGCGGCGACCGCCCGGTAGTACTTCTCGATCACGCCGCCCTTGGGCCGCTCCTCGACGATCTCGATCAGCCCCGCCCGCTCCAGCTCCCGGACATGAAAGTGCAGCTTGCCGGGGGCGATCCCGATCCGCGTCGCCAGCTGCTTGTTGGTCAGCGGCTCCCGGGTCAGCAACCGGAGCACGTGCTGGCGCACGGGATGCCCCAGCGCCTGAATTTGCTCGACGGTCGAGAGGGTTAGGGTGTCACGCATGATCTCGGCTCCAGCTACTCCTCTTCCGGACGAATAAGCTCCGCCCTTTCCGGTTTGCGGACTTGTCGACGTTTGCCATCTCACAACTGACCACGGCTTCCATTGCCTGTAGGGTGGACCGACCCGTTCTTGACACTTGGCACATCTCTCGTCCAACCCTGCGGCCATTCCCCCAAAGGAAATGCAGTGCCCTCCGGTGGCTGCAGCCCGTCACCGGTACTCGTGACGACGATGGCAAGGCCTACTGCGGCCATGGTTGCCCGCCAACTCCAGTGGACCGAGTATGCCACGATCTATCAATCAACTATTCTTGACCATCTCGCCCGTCGATGCTAGAGTGCGGCGACTGGGCGCACCACCATCCACCTTCCACCCAGCGGGGGCCGGCATCGCGATTGGCTCCGGAACAGCAGATGCGGCAGGGCCGATCGCGTCCGCCGACTTGTGAGGCTACGACGCCGCGGAGTCGCCATGCACGTCCACCCTTCTCCGACTACCAGCAATTCGGCGGCGGCCGGAGACACGGTGTCCAATGCGATCGAGGCACGTGGCCTGACGCGGACCTTCCGCAAGCGCAAGGGCTGGCTCCGCTCCGGGGAACGGGTGGAAGCCGTGCGCGGGATCAGCTTCGATGTCCCGCGCGGCACGATCTTCGGCATGCTCGGTCCCAACGGCGCGGGCAAGACGACGACGATCAAGATGCTCTCCACGCTGCTGCTGCCGACATCCGGCACGGCGACCATCAACGGCTTCGATATCGTCCGGGACGAGCTCAGGGTGCGGCGGCAGCTCGGCGTCCTCTTCGGGGGCGACAAGGGGCTCTACAACCAGCTCTCCGGCTACGAGAACCTGCGCTATTTTGGCCGGCTCTACGGCATGGCGGACGCGGACATCCGCCGCCGGACGGCCGTGCTGCTCGACAAGGTGAGCCTGAGCGATCGCGCCTCGGAGCGCGTCGAAAGCTACTCGCGCGGCATGAAGCAGCGCCTCCACATCGCGAAGACGCTGCTGCACGAGCCGATCGTGACGATCCTCGACGAGCCGACGATCGGGCTCGACCCGGCCGCCGCGATCGAGATCCGCGAGCTGATCGCGGCGCTCGTGCCCGAGCACACCGTCCTCCTGACGACCCACGACATGCACGAGGCGGACATCCTCTGCCGCGAGATCGCGATCGTCGATCAGGGCCTGATCGTCGCCCAGGGAACCCCGCAGGCGCTCAAGGCGGGCGCGGCGGTCGACCGCCGGGTGATCATCACGCTGCGGGCACCACTTGCGGCAGACCCCTCCGGCAATGGTGGTCGGTTCGACGCCGGGGCAATCGAGCGCCGGCTTGCGGGCCTGCCGGTGGTGACGCAGGTGAGCACGAGCGTGGGCGAGACGGGGGAGCCGGTGCTGATCCTTCGCTGCACGGAGACCACGGCAACGCTGGACGAGGCACTGGCGATCCTGCGCGAGGCGGGTGCGGGGGTGCGCGAGATCGACGTGCGGGAGCCATCCCTGGAGGATGCGTTCCTGGCCGCTACCGGCCGCGAGTTCGAGGACGCCGAGGCCGGCACGGAGCCGGACACGCCGAACACTCCCTCCAAGGATGCCGACCCGGCGGCGAGCGCCCCGGCGGACCCCGAGCGCATCCGTCGGGATGCCGTGACCCCGGCGGCCCGGGAGGCGCGCTGATGGTTGCCATGACGGCCTCCGCGACGCGGCGCAACGAGCCGCTTGCGGAATCCCTCCGCCGCTTCTGGTGGGTCGTCCTGGCGACGGTCCGCACCTACAACCTGCAATTTGCCTCCAACACGATCCAGCTCGTGCGTGGCCCGAGCGCCGCCGTGCTCGGTTTCCTCGCGATCATGCTGGTCTATCGCATCTCCGGGCAGACGGCCGTCGCCGAACAGGACGTGCTCGGCTTCCTGCTCGCCGGCGCGCTCGCCGTCTATGCCTGGGGAGCGACCGTCTGGGCGTGCGGGTTCGGGCTGAGCATGGAAGCCCACGCCGGGACGCTCGGCCCGATCTACGCCTCCCCCGCCAGCCGGCTCGCTGTCGTTACCGGCTACGGGGTCGGCAATTTCGTCTGGTCGCTGCCGTCGATGGTGAGCCTGCTGGTCGTCGGCCTCGCGTTCGGCGCCGAGTTCCAGATCGCCAGCGTGGTGCTGGCGATCGTGGCGATCGCGATGGTCTACCTGAGTGCGCTCTCGATCGGGATCGCCTGCGGCGGGCTGTTCATCCTCTCCCGGCAAGCGAACTCGCTCGCCAACTTCCTGCAGACGCCGATCTACCTACTCGCCGGCTTCTACTTCCCGCGCTCGGTGCTGCCGGACTGGCTGGAACCCCTTGGCGCCGCCCTGCCGATCGCGCATGCGGTCGATGCGCTACGGGAAGCCACGCTTGCCGGTGCGGGCTGGCGAGCGGTAGCGCCGGAGATCGCCGCGACGCTCGGTGGCTGCGCGGTGTTCGTGGCGATCGGCATCCTGTCGATGCGGAGGGTGGAACATGCCGTCCGGCACTCCGGCGACCTCAACCTGTTCTAGGAGGGCGCGGATGGCCAATCAGGCCGTTGTGGCTCTGTGGCTGGCAGCGGGGTGTAGTGGCCGCTCTTGTGGCGGCCATGGGTTCTAGACCAACTGACACTCTGAGCTCATGAGCTTTCCACTCCCTGTCATCCCGACCGAAGGAATGGGCCGCATCGCACCGTGGCCGCTCGATCACTTCGTGATTGCCTGTGGGGCTCCTCCGGTCCCGCGGGACCGGTCTCTCTTGGAGTCTGCTGATGGCACGCTGCGCGTCGATGACACCCGTGCAAAGGCAGACCGTTTTCCTTGCAACGCAGGAGAGACCGGCGCTGCGGCGCCTGGGGATCCTTCCTTCGTCAGGATGACAGTGTAGGGGGTGCGGAATAACAGGCCGACGCCAATGGTCGCGCCGCGTTTGGCCGGCACGACACCGGCCACTACAGAGCGCGGCGGGTCAGAATGACGGTGGTGGATGGTCCGGAGAATCGGGTTCATGATCTGTTGCGACGCCATCGGCAAGGCGACACCTTGACGGCAAAAGACGGGATGTGACCATGGTGAGCGGTACGGCGCACGTTTCGCAGACGGATCGATCGATCCACGGGTTCGGGGTGGAAAAATACCTGAGGATCGTCGGCGAGATCGCCTGGACGATCGGGCGGACCCGCATTCAGGGGATGGGACCGGTCCCCTATACGCTGACCTGGATCAGCTTTCCGGTGTTCCAACTGCTCCTGCTCGCCCTGATCTACCGCGAGAACCAAGACCTGCTCGATTA
>DASYVY010000423.1:0-2373 GCA_035936535.1 Thermomicrobiales bacterium
GAGCAGGATGCCACGGCAGCATACGGAGGTCATGATGGCGGATTCCACACGGCAGCAGATCATCGAGCAGTTGATTGCGACCTACCGGGAGCTCAACCTGCGGGTTCGTCCGCTGGATGAGGAGACGCTGTCCGGAAATGGGGAGGAATCGGTACGCTCGATCATCATGCGAATGCGGGACGACGAACTCAGGTTTGCCCAGGCGCTCAAGGAGCGGATTACTGGAGTCCCGATGCCCGACGTATTCGGTGACGACGCGCCGATCATCGGCACCGAGTCCGAGAGCGATTCGACAGCGATCATCATCTCCCATTTCGGCACGGCCCGGGCGACGACCCTTTCCATGTTGAGGGACCTGGACGACGCGAGTTGGACGGCATCGATCGAGGGCGGAAGAACAGTGCAGGAGCGAGTTCAGGAGCTGGCGGCCAACGATGTCCAGCACCTAGAGCGCCTCCGCGCGGCGCTAGGTGGTGCACGACCCGTCAGCGGCGCGCCACGCTGACGTTCGGAACGAACCTGTGGCTCGACGATGACACATGGATGCCCGACACATGGACCCCGAGACGCCGAATCGCCCATTTGAATCCCTGGAGTGGTACCGGGAAGCGGTTCGTGTTCATCGGCACGATGATAGCGGCGGGGCACGGGCACTGTCCTGGCTGAAAAGCGCCGATTTTTTGACTGTGCATATCAGTGCGTTCGCGATCGGGATTGTGACGTTGCTGGTGATCAATCTCCTTCGTTCGCCGGACGACCTGTGGGTCGATCGCGCGGGCGCCGCATGGGCGCTGCTCCTGACGATTCATGGCGTGGGAATCGGATTGCTCTGGGCGATCGGTCAACTCGGGAACGACGATCATCAGGCGCTGCAGGTGATTCCGGATGGAGAATGGAGGGGTAGACCCGGCTCCTGGCCGGTAGCGAAGCACGACCCTCCCACTGTCTCCGTGACGCCTGCGGCCCCGGTGCCCGACGAGGGTCAGCGCGGGCACACCACCGTGTCGGCTCCGGTCCGCTCCTCCCTACCCGTCACCGGCCAATTCTCGGCGCCATCGACCGGCTGGTCCTCCTGGGGAGATAACGGTGGCGGGCCGAATCCTGCCGATGACGAGCCGAAGGCATCCTGGAAGGAAACAGCGACCTGGCTGACGAGGGGCGGACAGGGCAGCCCGCCGGCTCCGGGCGACAAGCCGGGGGATGACGCAAGACCCTCCGGTGAGTCCTGACCACGGTGAGCATCGGACGCCTCTTTCCAAATGTGTCGCCATGGACCCCGTCCGGCGGTGCGAAGGTGCATGCGCCCGAATGACGGCTTCCAATGCTCGAGTGACCCGGGACTTTACCGTAGCCGTGTTCGTTGTCCACGAGGGATGCGTCCTGCTGCATCGGCATTCCAAGCTCGACCGCTGGCTGCCCCCTGGTGGTCATATCGAGCAAAACGAGCTACCGGATGATGCCGCCCGCCGGGAGGTGCTGGAAGAGGCCGGAATCGAGGTCGAGCTGCTTGGGGAACGCGGACTTGCCGTTGACTGCCCCGGACAACCGCTCCAGTTGATCCGTCCCGCGGGGATCCAGCTCGAACCCATCTCGCCTGGCCACGAGCATATCGACCTTGTCTATTTCGCCCGGGTTGCGACGCCTGTCGACGCATCGGCATTCCCACCACTGTCGCAAGGGTTCCGGTGGGTCTCGGTCCATGAAGTGCAGGATCTCCCTGTCACGGAGGAGATTCTGGCATGGTGCGAGCGAGCCGTTTCGACCGTCGCGCCACGCCCGGCATGAGCGGTGCCGACCCGAAGTGGAGCTGGCGATGGTCGGCCATCCGTGGATCCGGGTGGTCACGCCACCGGTGGGTCGAGGAGTCGCTCACCCGCGCCGATGCCACCTGGTTCTCGCGCATCGCGGCGAGTGGTGATCACACGCTGCCACCGGTCGTTCTTCTGCATGGGCTCGTCGTGTCCGGCTCGTATTTCCGGCCCGTCGCCGCGCATCTCGACGGCCATCTCCGGCTGTATGTTCCCGATTTGCCAGGGTTCGGGCGAAGCGTTTCCCATACCGGCGTCTGGACGATCAGGCAGCTGGCGGATGGTCTCGCGGGATGGCTGGATGTTCACGCGATTCGCGATGCGGTCCTTGTGTCGAACTCGTTCGGGTGTCAGATCCTGACCTTGCTGGCCGTCGCCCGGCCGGAGCTCGTCCGGGCCCTGATTCTGGTTGCGCCGACGGTGGACCCGGAGGCTCGCTCGGTGCTGGGGCAGATGTATCGTGGACTGATCGACATTCCCAGGGAGTCGGTATCCTTGTGGACGGTCTGGGTGCCAGACCTGATCCGGGCCGGGGCGCGTCGCGCGCTATTGACCCTGCATGGCG
>DASYVY010000424.1:0-2663 GCA_035936535.1 Thermomicrobiales bacterium
AGCAGGTCATCCCGGGCGTCACTGGCATGGATGTGCGACTGCTTCAGCTGTCCCTCCCCATGACCGCGTCCATGAGCTCCAGGTACTCTTCAATGGTGTCTTTCGCGGTAATCGCCCGAATCACGATCTCGTCGAGCGTGCCGTCGTAACGGGCGATACCGTCCCGTATCCCCGCCGGTGTGCTGGATCGGATCGCAGTGTCGATCGCTCGCACTCCGAGGCGGCGAAAATTGGCCGCGTACGACTTGATGCCTGCGTATCGCTCCGCTTCGACTTCCAAACGGGCACCGGCCGCATCACCCAGAGCGGTGCGGACATACAGTGCCATGTGTCCACGCCGCCCGCCGCTTCCTTCGACCGCTTGCTCCATGTCCGCCACAGCGCGTCTCGCCGCATCCGGAGTAAGCCAGTTCAGCAACGCGCCGTCTGCCTGGACGACAGCAACTCTCCGCATGCGCGGCCCCAGCGCCCCAACCATCACCCTGGATGCCAACTCACGGTGCAAGGCGTCGATCGACGCCTCGATCCTGGACAACGGACTGGGTGGCGCGGAACTGCCGATGCCCACAGTCAATCGCGACTGCGGCAAATCGAGGCGATGCACCGCACTGATGATCTCCTCTACCGGTCGGCGATCGACTGAGATCACACCCGTGGCCAGATGCAAGGACGACGTGACCTCGGCCGCGGCCGCTAGGCTGCGCAGGGAATCACCATCCGGGGTGTCGTTCACCCACAGCGTAGCGAAGCCGGCTGCCTCGAGCCTCGGCGCAATGGTCCGCACGACGGCATGATCCAGCGCCCCCGCAATGCCAAACCCTATGAGCGACTGTGTCATCACATTCCCCGTATCCGACTTGAATCGTCGTTGCGCTCGTGACCCGGCTACCGGACGCTGAAGCCAAGCCCGAGGCGCTTCAGCGAGACGTGCCGCCCCTGCCCGATCACCAAGTGATCGATCACAGCGATATCCAGCAGGCGTCCCGCCGCTACGACATCGGTGGTGAGTGAAACGTCCGCGCTCGATGGCGTTGGGTCCCCGGACGGATGGTTATGAACCAGCACGACCGCAACAGCGTTATGTCGCACCGCATCACGGAATAACTCTCCAACGCGGACGGTCGCCTCGTTGGCGCTTCCCTGATAGACCGTCCTCATTGCCAGCACGCGGTGTTTCGTGTCGAGGAGGATGACCCGAAGCTGCTCCTGTTCGAGCGCCGCCATATCCACCCCGATGAGCTGGACAACGTCCTCGGGGGTCGTGATGGTTGGACGATCGTCTCCTGAGATCGCGGCCAGGCGGCGCCCCAACTCCAGGGCGGCTTTGACCTTGGCGGCTTTGGACTCTCCCACTCCTCGTTCGCGTGCCAGCTCCACGAAGTCCAGTCGCATCAGCCCAGCGAGCCCGCCGTGATCGGTCAGCAGGCGCTGCGCCATGGCCGTCACCGATTCGCCCTTGATACCGGTGTTCAAGGCGATCGCCAGGAGTTCCCCGTTGCTCAGCGTGGACGCGCCATAGTGCTTCAGGCGCTCGCGGGGACGCTCGTCCGGTTGCAGCTCCTTGATTGTCAGATGATAGCGCGGCTCGGTCATCACCCTCCCTGCATCTGCCAGACACCTACCCTGCGTCGCGAGAGACCACGCATGGGGCTATACCACTGGCACATCTGTCCGCACCAACGATTGGAGGGCGCTGCAACCGGGCGGGCTGCATGCCGCCGTGAAACGCCAAAAAGGTCCCCCAATGCTCACGCCCGCACCGATGCCGAATCATCAGGAGGGACCTTCTCCACCACGGGAGAAGGCGGCACCGGAGCGACCCGCGTTTCCTTGACAAGGAACAGCAGGGTTGCTGACGCGATCAGCCCGGCGAACATCAGCGCAACGGCACTGCCGCGAAGGCCAAACTGGTTGGCGATCAGTCCGACCGCCAGCGGACCGGCGACCATCCCGACATCCCCGATCAATCGCCAGATGCCGAGAAACTCTCCGGTCGCTCCCGAAGGCGCCAAATCCGCGCCGAGGGTCATCATCGATCCCGAACCCAGTCCGTTGCCAAGGCCGATCACCATCCCCGCCAGCATCAGTCCGAGAAAGCTGCCGGTGAAGGGCACCAGGCCGATGCCGATCGCCATGATCGCGAAGCTCGGAACCGACGCGAACTTCCGCCCGAACCGGTCCATGAGGATGCCAGCCGGGAAGAACATCGACATGTCGACGATCGCCGACACGGTCATGATCGTGCCAACCTGGGCCGGGTTGAGGGCGAGCTCCGTGGCCCCAACGAGCGGAATCAGGAGTTGGCGGCCCTGGCGAATCATCTGGGCAAAGAGCTGCGCGACTGCAGCGGCCGTCAGGTCGCTGGAGTGAGTCCGAAGCGTTTTCGCGACGAGATCCCACCGATTTCGACCGGACCCCCTCCGCGCCGTCGCTTCCTCCTGGTCGTTGGGAATGAACGCGACCGCCGCCATGAAGGCCATGAACCCGAGCGTGCCCGCGACCAGAAAGGCAGCCGATGTTCCCGCCACTGTCGCGATGACACCGCCGAGCGCAGGGCCTCCAAACATGCCGATCCGGTTGATGCCGCCGAACACGGCAATGGAACGCCCGCGATTGGCGACATCCACGGTTTGCGCGATGAACGAATGGCGGGACAGGCCCCA
>DASYVY010000425.1:0-11409 GCA_035936535.1 Thermomicrobiales bacterium
GGTCAACGCGGTCGTCTTCGATGTCGGCGAGACCCTCGTCGACGAGACGCGCCATTGGGCAACCGTCGCCCGGTATGCCGGGGTGCCGGAATTCACCCTCGCCGGTGTCCTGGGAGGGCTGATCGAGCGGCGGGAGCACCACCGCAGCATCTTCGGATACCTGCAGATAGAGTCCGTCGATCCCAACGTGGTCGGGTACACGATCGAGGCGGATGATCTCTATCCCGATGTTGTGCCGGTGCTGCAGCAACTGAAGGCCGCCGGATACCTGCTCGGGGTCACGGGTAACCAGCCGGAGGGCGCGGCGGAACAGATGGAGGCTCTGGGCCTGCCGTTCGACCTGATTGCGTCCTCGGCTATCTGGAACGTGAACAAGCCGGATCTGCGCTTTTTCGAGCGGATCGCCGAGGAGCTGAATCTGGCGCCGGACCGGATCGTCCATGTCGGGGACCGGCTCGATAACGATGTTCTCCCCGCCCAGGAGATCGGCATGCACGCGGTGTTGCTGCGGCGAGGTCCGTGGGGACACCTGCACGCAACCTGGCCCGAGATGGCCGATGTCCGGCACACGATCGATGGGTTGGCCGGGCTGCAGGAGATCGTCGACCGGATCGACGGGCAATCCTGAGCAAAGGAACTCCCCTGGAGATTTCGGTTCGCCGGGCCTCTATTCCTCTCGTTCAATCAGCAGAAAGCATCTCCACTTATGAGCATCATCTCAGCATTGTCCCTGGATAGCCGCAGCAGCAGCCGAACCGATGAGCAGATTCTCGAGATCGAGCGCGCGACCCAGATTCCCCTCTATGCCAAGCGGGATATCGCGCTGGTACGCGGCGAGGGCGCTTACCTGTTCGATGCGGCGGGGAAGCGGTACCTCGATGCGATGAGCAACTACGGTGTCGCCGCGCTCGGGCATGCCCATCCCCGCTTCACCGCCGCCATGGTCGATCAGCTTGGGCGGCTCACCACCGGGCATCAAAGCTTCGGCAACGACGTTCGGGCGGAGTTGCTGGTGGAGATCGGGCGCATCGCCCCGGACGGCCTCAGCCGGGCGTTCCTCAGCAACTCTGGCGCCGAAGCTGTGGAGGCGGCGCTCAAGTTCGCGATCGCGAAAACCGGTCGCCACACCATCGTCGCCGCCCGGCGCGGCTATCACGGGCGAACCCTCGGGGCGCTTTCGGCGACTGCCGACAAGAAGTACCGGGAAACGTTCGAGCCGCTGCCGCTGCCAGCGACGCATGTCGGCTTCAACGATGCGGATGCCCTCGCGGCCGCCCTGACTGATGAGACGGCGGCGGTCGTGCTGGAGCCGCTCCAGGGCGAGGGGGGCATCCACCCGGCAGACGCGGACTACCTGGCAAGGGTGCGCCAGTTGACGCGGGAGCGGGGCATCCTCCTGATCGCGGACGAGATCCAGTCCGGATTCCGGACCGGCGACCCGTTCGTGACGGTGGCCGCCGGGGTGACGCCGGACATCATCGTCACCGCCAAGGCACTGGCGAACGGATTTCCGATCGGCCTCACGCTCGTGACGGAGGACATCAGTACCGCGCTTCCGGGCGGAGCGCATGGATCGACGTTCGGCGGCAACCCGCTGGCGGCGCGGGCGGCGGTCGAGACGCTGCGCATCTTCCGCGATGAGGGTCTCTACGCCGGGGCGACAGCGCTCGGGTCGGAGATCATGGCACGCATCACCGAGCTCAAAAGCCCTCAGGTGCGAGCGGTTCGCGGCAAGGGCCTGATGATCGGGATAGAGCTCAGGAAAAAGGCGACGCCGGTGCTGCGCGGGCTGCAGGAGCGAGGGGTGCTGACACTGCCCGCCGGCAACCTCGTCGTCCGCCTGCTGCCACCGATGATCTGGGAACAGGCGCAGGTCGATGAGTTGATGCTGGCGCTCGAAAGCGCCCTTGCTGCCGAGCAGTGAGGTTCGAGGGGCGATCGACCCGCCGGGCAATGATTGGAGGGGCACTCGGCCTGGCTGGCATGGCGGCTTTGGCCGGAGGCTTGCCCGCAGGAGGGCGGCAGGCCAAGAGGGATTCGCGTGGACCCTACGGTCGTCCGATCGTCTCGCTGGCACGCCTTCCCGGCATTGATGTGGGTGCTGATGCACGTAGCGAGAGCGCCTGGCTCAGCACGCTGCTCTACGACAGCCCGCTCTCGATTGGCGTTGACGGGCAACTTCGCGGTGGCGTCGCGATCGGCTGGGACGTCGACGACGATGGCCTGTTGATCGAGCTCGAGATCCGGAGGGACGCGCTCTTCCCCGGCGGATTAACTGTTACCCCGGTGGATGTCCTCGCCAGCATCGAACGGGCCCGGCACAGGCCTGCTGATTCCGTCGACTCCTGGCGCTGGGACCGCATCGAACGGGTCGAGGCGGTCGAGGGACAGCGCGTGCGCATCCACCTTCGGGAACCGGATGTGACCGTGCTGTGGTCGCTGGCATCGACGCGGGTACCGGTGGTGCCGGCGACATGGGCTGATCGCGACTGGGATGCCGGAACGGGGCGCATACCTCCAGGATCGGGCGCGTTCCAACTTTCCGGCGTCAACGGGGACGAGGTGATCCTGGACCGGCATGCCGGATTCTGGCAGGTCGGACGGCCGCGTCTGGAGGGTCTGACGATCCGCGGGTCGTCCCCCACCCTGGCGCGCGCGACCGAATTCGTCGCGTCGGATATCGATGTGCTGATCGGGGTACCGTTGCTGGATGTGCCGATGCTCCGGGTGGATCCCGGGGTCACGCTCAGCGGTGGTCCCGGCAACCAGCTTTGCCTGCTCTCGGTGAACACGAGGCGGCCGGAGCTGCGGGAGCGCGAGATCCGCCAGCTCGTGGCCGGTGGAATCGATCGGCCCGCCCTTGCGAACGCGGCAACGGCCTCCGAAGCGACGCCGACCAGCCGTTTGCTGCCGGAAAATCACTGGGCGGCACCCGATGGTGAGCTGGAACGCTTGTCCACGGATGAGGTCCGGGCGGCCCTCGTTGAGCGCGGATTCTTCGGCGGCCTGCCATTGCGGCTGATCACGACGGCGGCGGACGCGTCGCTCGCCAACGCCTGCGTGCTGCTGCAGGAGCAGCTTGCCTACGCGGGCATCGCGCTGACGCTCGACCTGCTGGATGACGCGGAGCTCACCCGCGCGCTCGAGCGAGGAGATTGGGATCTTCACGCGCTGTATTCCCCCGCGTGGCATGATCCGCACGAGTTGGTGCGCCCGTTGCTCCACTCCCGGGGAAGCCTGAATCACGGCGGATACGCCAGCGCCCGCATGGACACCCTGCTCGACCGGGCGTCGGGGCTGGCTGCGGTGCGGCAGCGGGGTGACGCCTACCGGCAGGCGCAGGATCTCGCCCTGGCCGATGTCCCGATCATTCCATTGTTCATCCCCGATTACTACGACGCGGTGTCCAAATCGATCAGGAATTACGAGGCCTATCCACCTGTTTCCGCCCACGGGTTGCGACAGGCGTGGATTGAGCCGCCCGCTGATGAGGGAACACCGTAACGACCCGCGAGCCCTGGCATGGATGGTCGCTATACTGGCCCGTGGAGTCGCTGGTGGATCGTTCACGCCGATCGGCTGCTCTGGCGCGTTCGGGGCACTGGCCCGATCTCCAGACGCACGATCCCGGGACCTGATGTTGCACGATTCGTCACCCCAGGAAGGATAGCTTGTGCCATCGAACCGGCAGGGAAAGCGCTCGACACGGCGACGAGTCACCGGCTCGACAACGAACAGGGCGGAGCGACCAATCGGCGATCCGGTACGGAGCACAACGACCGCGAGAGTTCCCGGTCCCAACGTCGCGCGCAAGACCGCCAAGACCCAGGGCAGGCGCGATCGGGGCCTTCCCCTGGTAGCGATGCTGATCGGGGCGGTTGGTCTCGCGGTGCTCGGTTCGATCCTCTTCCAGCAGTTCAGCGGCGACGACGGTGGCGACACCGCGCTGGCGGGGGAGTGCTGGAGCGGAGAACCAAGCACCGACGGTGGCCAGATGCAATGGGACGCGGCGCCACAGCAGGTGATCGATCCCGCCAGGACGTATACGGCCACGATCGAGACCACCGCCGGCACGATCGTCGCTGCCCTTGACCCGCAGCAGGCGCCGGTCACGGTCAACAACTTCGTCTGCCTCGCCCGGGCCGGCTACTACGACAATACGCCGTTTCATCGGATCATCCGCGACTTCATGATTCAGGGCGGTGACCCGACCGGAACGGGCGGCGGCGGCCCGGGCTACCGGTTCGAGGACGAGCTGCCCGAGGGCCAGACGCCGTACCGGCGGGGAACGCTGGCGATGGCGAATGCCGGCCCGAACACCAACGGCAGCCAGTTCTTCATCGTCCACCAGGACCAGCCCGAGGCGTTTCCGAAGAATTACTCGATCTTCGGGCAGGTGACGCAAGGGCTGGAGGTGGTCGATGCCCTGGCGGCGATGCCGGTTGTCGACGATGGGCGGGGCGAGGTGTCGGCGCCCACCGGCGAGGTGCAGATCGTCCGGGTCACGATCGCCGAGCAGTAACCCGCGAGGACGGCCAGACCAATAGACGCGGCATGGGCGTTCGCCAGTGGGCACAGGCCCGCCGCCGGCCCGATACAACCGGCGTGGTGAGGCGGGCGTTCGATCGTGTGGTGACACCGGAACGATGACGACCGACGACGCGGGAGGGGCATGCTGATGGCGGTCTGGTTCTGGATTCTGATTGTGCTGATCCTGGGGTTCATTGCCTTCGCTCAACCAGAGCAGGTCGCCCAGGGACCGCACGTCG
This sequence comes from Thermomicrobiales bacterium, assembly GCA_035936535.1. GTDB lineage: Bacteria > Chloroflexota > Chloroflexia > Thermomicrobiales > UBA6265 > CADCWJ01. The sequence goes on from DASYVY010000425.1 coordinate 4,770, forward strand.
CCCGGGTTACGGTCGTGACCGAAGAATGGCAGCCCGTGACCATAGGCCAAGTCGAAGGGGTGATCCTCACTCCGGATGATGCGCCGCTATTGGTGGATACGCTCGGGCTCGATCTGGACGGCGATGCCTATTGGCGGCCGTCCGTGGCCGATGTCGAGGCGGCGGAACTCGCGCTGTCGGACAGGGCCGGTGAGCTGGATCACGACCGCCAGTACGCAGGGTACATCGAGGATGGGAGCCGGAAGATCTACATCAACGGGTTCTGCGATGCGTCCGGCGGGGACTGGCGCGAGCGGCCAGTGATCGTGCAGGACGGCGGGGACTGTTTCTTCACGGCCATCTACAATGTCGACGCGGGTGAGCTCGAACGATTCCGGTTCAATGGCGAGGCGTGAGCGGCCGTCCATCAGTGGCGATAGAGGCCATGGTGCGCTCGCCGCGCTGATCGTCGCGCTCCTGCTCGGCCCATGCGCAGCCAGCGCCGCGGTGCCGCTCGGCTGCGAAGCGCCCGGGTCCCGGCTCGTGGTCGAGGTGCCGGCGACGGTGTCCGGGACGATGAGCTCGCTCTTCGCGATCGATCCAGCGAGTGGCTCCAGGCAGCGTCTGCCCATCGAGCGGCCGCGGACCGTCACTCCACTACCGCCACCCGGCGCCATGGTGGTAGGCGATGCGTCCGGCCAGCATCACCTTGTCGTACTGCCGGAGGGGCGAGCCATTCCGGTGCCGGACGTGATCGTGACCGCGATCGAAACGGTGCGCGCGGGGCTGGAGCCTTTCCGCTCTCCTCGATGGGTGACGCAGCAGAGCCGGGACGAGAGCGGGCTCCGGCTTCGAATCATCGACCGCTCCCGCGATCGGGTCGTTGTCGATTCGGTGTTCCCGCGCCGGATCGAGATCGCCGCCAACGCCGATTCCCCCGATGGGCGATTTGTCGTCCACCTCCAGGCAAACAACGTCGCGTCCGAATTGACCGTCTTCGATGCCGGGGCGGGGATCCGGAAGGATCTTCGGCTTCCTCACGCTGCGCCACTCGCGGCCTACGCCATGTCCCTCACCTTCAGCCCGGACGGATCCTGCCTGGCGGTGTCGATGACGCGGGCAGGGAACCTTCCCGAAACGTGGACGGTCGATCTGCGGCAGCCTGTCCTGACGGCTAGACCACTGGGAGATGTCTTCGTCCTGGCGTGGGTTGCGATCGCGCCCGGGACGGATCATGCGGAACCCGGGTGAAGGCTCGCCCCGCCGGATTTTGCAGGGGCCGGCCCTGTGCCGCTTCGCGCCCGCCTCCCTCGCCACGCCCGCAGGCCACGGTGGGCAACCCCTACCAAGAAAGACCGGCGTCGCTCCGCGTAGGGCGGCCCGGATTTCGCCAGCCTTCGGTCCGGAGCCCGGGTCAGGTTTGGGGGAGCGGCACCGCGGAGATCGACCGCCGGCCATAGGCGTGCGCGGCCATCGCGGCCAGGATGATGCAGACGGCGATGGCGACCGCAATCGGCTTGACGCCGAAGATATCCGTCGCGATCCCCGCGATCAGGGTGGGGATCAACGAGCCGATGTTTGCGATCAATCCCTGCGTCGCGATCAGTTGACCGCGCAGGTGGGAGGGGGAACGCGCAAGCAGGATCGACCGCGCTGAGACATTGACGACCGCCGACGCCAGACCGGCCGGGATCGAGACGATCATCGCCACGGAGATCAGTGGCGAGATCCGGAGCGCATCGGTCAGGGCATCAAGCGGCAGCCGCAAGGTTCCGTTCAGGAAGTTGTAGGTGGATTCGACGAACCCGAGCGCCCCGACACAGAGCGCGAACAGGAACAGCGACAGCGTCGCGCTGTAGGGCTCGCTGATAAGGCGACCGAGCCTTGGCGCGAGACGCAGACCGAGCACCAGCCCAAGTGCGGCTGGCGCGAACACGAAGACGGTATTCTCCTTCGAGGTTCCAAGGACCCGTTCCAGGTAGAACGGCATGATCACCACGAGCGCGCTCATGCCGATCCCGACCAGTACGTCATCGATGATGGCCTCAAAGGTCAGCCGGTCGCCACGGGCAAACCGCCAGCCATTCCCAAGCGACTCGCGCAGCGAACGCGTTGGCGCCCGCCGGGTCATCCGATGGCGTTCAAGGGCGGGCAGCAACGCCGCCAGGGCGGCGGCGAATATCCAGAGCGCACCGCAGACCACGAACACCAGGCGCGGGCCGCCGATCCGGAGAAGGATCGGTGCTGCGATCACGAGACCGAGCCCCTGCGAGATCGTCAGCGCCAGGTTGAACATCGCCTGCGCCGCCGTATAGCGGGAGGATGGCACGATCTCGCCCAGCATCGCCGCCTCGGCTGGCGAGTAGAACTGGTGGATGATCCAGATTCCGAGCGTCGCCGCGAACACTCCCACCAGCGAAGGCTCGATGGCAACGAGAAAGAGCATGAACAGGAACCGGAAGCCGTTGAGCAGGATCAGCAGGCTCCGCCGCGAGATCGTGTCGACGACGATCCCGGCCGGCAGCGCAAACGCGATCGACGGCAGGATCGAGCAGATTACGAACAGGGACGTGAAGATGGTTCGGTCCGAGAGGTCGATGACCAGGATCAGCAGGGCATAGAGGAGCGAGCCCTGAGCCGTTTGCGAGAGTAGGCGTGACAGCCAGAGCACGCGAAAATCGAGGTCGTCAAGAAGGGAGGGTTCCGCCTTTTTCGGGGCCGGGCGTCCGCGCCGGAGAAGCGCCCGGGAGACACGACCGAGGCGGCCCTCGTGATCGCCGGGATAGGCCGGATTGCCGGCTCCGAAGAGCCCGCCGATCGGCCGGACTTCGAAGTTGATCATCCGCCCGTCGCCCGCGTGATCGCGATCGGGTTCGTCCGCGGCGCGCGCCGGTCGGGGAATCGGTCGAGGTTTGCGGACCGGGCGAGCCTGGGGTGATCGGCGAGCCGGAACGGCACGCTGCGCGTTCCGGCGTCGCCCAGGCTCCGGCAGGCCCTTTCGGGCATCCTTCCCGTCATCTGGCTGAGGCGTTCCGGTCGTCATCGCTCGCCCTTTTGCGGCAGCGCGTCAGTCCACAAACGGCAGGGTATCGCGCAGTCCTCGCTCGATAGCGTCCCGAACGACAGACCATTCGGGCAGCAGATCCATGAATGTCGCCAGAAGCAGGAGATCCCCTACCAGCAGCAGGACCAGGATCGCGATGGGGCCAAGTATGCCGAGATTGCCCATCAGCCGCCCAAGACCCAGAACATTGAGGCCGAAGAGCAGGAACAGCGCCCAGCCGACGCCGACCAGGATGCCTCCGAGTGCCTGCTCATCGCTACTCTGCGGTTCCAGCCAAAGGTGGATAGCGACGACACCGATGGCAAGCAGCGCACCGATAACAACGAAGAGGGCGATCAGCCCCCACGACCGTTGAACCCATCGGGCCCTGGAGATATAGCGAGACGGCCGGCGCTGGTGCGGCCAGGCGCCTTCGATCGCGGTTTCAATCGCCTGAACGGTGAAGAGGAGAGCGAGGCACAGGCCAATCAGCAGCCACCACAGTCGCGAGTCGAATGGTCCGAGCGGGAGTTGGTCCCATTGGAGGTCAGGCACGTCCGTCCTGTTCCAGAAGAATGGTGGTAGTGCTCATCGTGCGTCATCTTCCATAGGATGCGGGCAACATTGCATCAGATTGGGCGTTGGATACCTGAAGACGGCGAATTCGCGTTCGGTAAGCACGACGGTCGCGTACGGCACGCGGCGACGCTGGCAGCGTAGCATACCGAAACGGTGGCGGTCCCCCGGTCGGCGCACCCCGCAGGGAAAGCGCAAGGACCGGACCATACAAGCGCCGGCAGCGGCGGAGAACTTGGTATCATCGGCCTGTACCAACCTGCCCGCCCGCCTGATCCGGGATGACCGATGTCTACCGCCTTCAAGGTCGTTCCAGCTTCGCCCCATACGGTGAACCCCGGCGCCACGATTGGCCCGCTTCCCTTCGCGATGACGCCACTGATTGGCCGCGAGGCACAGGTTGCGACGATCGTCGAGCGATTGGCGTTGCCGGAGGTTCGCCTTCTCACCCTGACGGGGCCGGGAGGTGTCGGCAAGACCCGCCTGGCGCTGGAAGTCGCCCACGCCGTCCGTCCGGCTTTTCAGGACGGAGCGCACCTGTTGCGGTTCGCGTCGGTGACGGATCCCGCCCTGGTGCCGGTGACGCTTGCCCAGGCGCTGGATGTTCGAGGCTCGATTGACGACCCTCGCTCCTGGTCATCGGCGCGGCATCGCCACTGCCTGCTGGTGATCGACAATTTCGAACAGTTGCTGGCAGCGGCGCCATCACTCAGCGACGTTCTGGCCTATTGTCCCGGCATCAAGATCCTGGCGACCAGCCGCGTGCCACTGCACATCTCCGGAGAGCATGAGTTTCGGGTTCCGCGTCTGTCCACGCCACCGGACAACGCCGGCACGGACCTGGCGAGGCTCGCCGGGTCAGATGCCGTGCGCCTCTTTGTCGAACGGGCCACCGCCGTTCGGCCGGAGTTCCGCCTCACCCACGACAACGTCGGAGCCGTCTCGGAGATCACCCGCCAGCTTGAAGGCCTCCCCCTGGCGCTCGAGTTGGCCGCCGCCCGCAGCAAGCACTTCACTCCCCAGGCAATCCTCGATCGGCTCGCCACCACGAGCGACGTCTTGCGGGGCGGTCCGGTCGATCGACCACCGCACCAGCGGGCGATCCAGGACACGATCGCCTGGAGCCACGGTCTGCTTGAACCCGATGAGCAACTTGCGTTTCGCCGCCTGTCGGTCTTTGCCGGCGGATGGGTGTCGCAGGCGGCACGCTACGTCTGTGGGACAGGCGATGCCCCTCCCGTGATCGAGCCGCCGGATGCGGATGCAACTGATCTGGACCTAATCCTGGAGACCTGCTTTTCCCTGGCCGACAAGAACCTGATCTTCAAGGCCGGAGACATGCGGAACGAGCCCCGATTCTCCATGCTCCTCCTGGTCCGTGGGTTCGCGCATGCCGAGCTGCGGCGCCGGGGTGAGTGGAATGATGTCGGCAACCGCCATGCCAGGTGGTACGCGACCCTGGCCAACGTTGCCTTCGTGGCGATCAGGGGGCCGTCGCAGACGGCATGGCTCAACTGGCTGGACGACGAACATGCCAACCTGCGCAGCGCGCTTGATTGGCTGCGCGACAAGGGCGACCTCAATGCGTTCGCCACGATGGCCAACGCGCTCACCGTCTTCTGGCTGGTGCGTGGGCACTTTGTGGAAGGATTGCGGTGGCTGAGGATGGTCCTCGCCGCGGAAGGATCGGATGCGATCGACGGACCCTTGCGAACCGACTTGCTCTGTGCCGCCGGTTGGCTCGCGCTGCGGCAGGGGCTGCCGGACGCGGGCCGGGCGTACGCGGAAGAGAGCCTGGCCAGCGCGCGTGCTTGGGGTCGTCCCGTTCAGGTGGCCGCCGCGCTGCGCCTGCTCGGTGATATCGAGGATCGGGTGACCAACTACGCCCGAGCCCGGGAACTGCTGGGCGAGGCGCTCGCATCATACCGCGAGGCAAGGGACGGGATCGGGATCGCCGATACGCTGACCGGTCTTGCCGGAATCGCGATGGATCAAGGCGACTATGTCGAGGCCGAGCGTATTTTCCTGGAGGCCGTGTCCGCCGCGACGGAGACCGGTGATGCGATCATCCTGGCCCGCGCCATGGACAGCCTCGGTGTCGCGCTGTTTGCCAGTGGCGAGCCCACGAGGGCGATCGCGTACGCCGAACGTGCGCTGGAGCTCTACCGGTCGCATGGCAATGCCCGGGGAATCGCGATCGCCACGGATCACGTCGGGAAGTGCTCGCGCGTGCTTGGCGATCCAGTCCGGGCGTGGTCCTGCCATCGCGATTCCCTGGCCTGGCGCCGCAAGGTCGGCGATCCGCGCGGCATGGCGGTCTGGCTGGAAGCGATGGCCGGGTTGCTGGCGAGCTGTGATGCCTTTGAATCGGCGGCCCGTGTGCTCGGTGCGGTGAACGCCATTCGGCAGCGTGGCGGGTTCCCAGCCCATCAACATGAAACGGCCCAGTTGCAGCCGACCGTGAACCGGACTCGCGACGCGTTGTCTCCGGAGCTCTTTGCCGAGTCGTGGGCTGGTGGTTCCGGGATAGGACTGAACGACATCGTTGAGCTCGCCTACAACGAGGCGGACCGGGCCGTGACCGGCTGGAGCCGGCGAGCTGATGAGACCCGGGACGGTGATCCGGAGGACTGGCTCGCCAGACATGGATTGACCGTCCGCGAGCTGGAAATCGCTCGCCTCCTCGCGGCACGACTGTCCGACAAGGAGATCGCCGAGCGTCTCGCAATCAGCCCGCGAACGGTCAGCACACACGTCGTCGCCATCCTTGCCAAGCTGGGCGTCCATTCGCGGCGTGAGGTGGTCCCCTCTACCAGCAAACGGGAGCCGGGCCGCGCGGAGGGCGTCAGCCTCCCCAGGTCTCCCACGGCGGCGCCGGCGAAAGAATCGCCTCTTTCCGGGCCCGAATGATCGACCCCTGTCAGCGGCCGACGTGCTCGGGGAACACCGGGTACGCTGCTACGAACGGTCGATGTGACGGCGGAGCGTCGCGCCGAGCCGGCGGACCCCCTCCTCGATCCTGTCCTCGGGAACGGTCGAGTA
>DASYVY010000426.1:0-3438 GCA_035936535.1 Thermomicrobiales bacterium
CAGCAATGCCGCGCTCCCCGCTTTCCCGTGCCCCACCGGTGACTGAATGGATAGACCATGGGTGCATCTCCGGACGCGCCCTCAGCAGATGATGCTCCTCATCGCGTCCGGGCCGTGGCCGATCGGGTCCTCGCCGATCCATCGCTCGTCGATCGGGTCCGACGCAAGCTGGTAGCGCGTGTCCGACGACAACCGGATGCGGTCCTTCGTCCCGTTGTCGAGGCTCGCGTGCAGCGTGTACATGGTGAAGAACAGCAGATCGCCCATCCGAAAGTCGGTCGTCAGCCAGCGCAGGCCGAACTGCTCGCGAAGCGCCACCGGATCACCGGAGATCTGTCCGTTCCAGGGCCACTTGCCAGTCGTCCGGATCTCCTCGGCGTTCGGGTCGTTCTCGCAGTAGGTGTCGACATCCCGCTGCCCGTACGAGCGCACGACCTCGTCGAGGCGGTGCGACTTCTCGAGCACGATCAGGCCGCCGAGCGTCGTGTCGATATCGCCCAGTGGCGTCCACGCCGTGTAGAGATCGAGCGTGCCGCGATTCATGAAGACACTGTCTCCATGCGGGGCGGTCCCCCGACCGGGCACGACCGAGCGCATCCAAATGAAATCCAGGGGCCGCACCTCGCCGCCGAGGAACCGCTCGAACAGGGCGATCATCGGGCCGTCCTTGAGCAGGTGCCGCAGGGGTTCCGACCGCTGCGTGAGATCCTGCCGGAGGCGGACCGGCATGTTGGTCCTGAGAATGCCTTCGGCCAGCTCCGTATCGTCCCGGAGCGCGCCTTCCCCGGCCAGACGCTCCAGCACATCGCGGCGGGCCGCCTCGACATCCGGACGGTGCAGGTAGCCCCGGAGAAACACGTATCCGTCTCCCGCCATCCGCTCACGAAGGGTCGGGGCATCATCTGCAAATGCGGAGGAGTCGCGAAGCTCGCCGAAGGCGGACGGGTGCGTCGAGAGCTCGCGACCCTGGGACACGATCTGGGTGTGGGTGTCGACAACCATCAAGAACTCCTTTCGGGGACAATCGACCCGGAGCATCCGGCTCCCTCAGCGGCCGCCGGCCGATGCGCCATGAGACCGTACGCGGGGAGGCACGTCAATCCTGCCCCGCGAACGCCCGGCGCATTCCGTCATACTGGGCAGCCGCGCTCGCCGCGGGATCGTCCAGCCCGCGCCAGTGGTCCGAGAACTCCGACTCAGCCGTCAGCCATCCCCGGTAACCGGCCCACCGCAACGCTTCGGAGAAGGCCGGCCAGTCCGTCGTGCCGCGTCCTACCTCGGTGAACCCAGCCTTGCCGTCGACCTGTACGACATCCCGGACGTGGAGATATCCGAGCCGGGCGCCGAACTCGCTCACGAATGCAACCGGATCCCACCCGCCGTACATCGCCCAGCCGATGTCCGCGCCCAGCATCAGCTCGGCGGGGCTCGTGGAGGCGATCAGCGCGCGGAGAATCCTCGCATGGTTCGCCAGCTCGTGGTCGTGGTTGTGGATGGCCATGGTGACGCCGTACTGCGCCGCCCCTTCGCCGAGGGTGCGGAGGATGGTGACCATCTTCAGCAAATGCTGGTCATCGAGCTCGGCGGCACCCCGGCCGATGCTGACCATGAGGTGAGTGCATCCAAGCTCCGGCAACCGGGCGACTTCCAGCAACAGATCCGGGACCGATGCTCCCTTGTCCGGGTCCCACCAGGCACCGCCGGTATGGGCCGCGGCGAGCTCAAGCCCGTTGGCCGCCGAACGCCACCTGGAGAAGCGACCGGGATCGTCCACGGGCAGGCTGGCCAGTGCTGTCTCGAAGCCGGCAAAGCCGAGATCGGCGATCTGCCGCATCACATCCGGCAGTTCGTCCCGGAAGCGCTCCGGCCCCAGCGTCTGCAACCACGGTCGCGCCTGGCATCCAAAGCGCCACAAATGCTTGGGTCTTTCCGACACGGCGACACTCCTTCCTGATGCATGACGTCCACGACCGCGATACCGCGAGGTCCGTTACCGCGCCTTAGCGGAGCGTTCGAGGATTGGGAGCTCGACGCGTCGTGCCATCGTCGTTGGCGATGATCAGCTCATCCAGGAACGAGCGGGATGCCGGATCGTTGACCGCGGCGCCGGCAGGCAGCGGCACCGGTCCGTCCAGCAGCGGATCGTCGGTCCGCTCCATCCAGGCTCGCAACCGCTGGTGAAGATCGCTCGCGACCTCGACGTGCGCGGGGTCGTCGATCAGGTTGCGGTTCTGGTTGGGGTCGAACACGTTGTCGTAGAGCTGTTCGCGATCGATCGGCCGCTGGTCCCAGCCGTTCGCGAGGAGGTAATCACGGCTCTCGCCGTCATCGCAGTTGGGCAGCACGGGAAGCTGGCGATCGTCGAAGCGGCGGATATATGTCCAGCGTTTGGTCCGGATCGCCCGTTGCGGCTCGTAGGCCGCATGGTAGGAGACCTCGGCGAAGATCTCCTCGTTGACCTCCTCCTGGGTGCCGTCGACAACCGGCAGCAGCGACGTTCCCTGAAGCCACGCCGGATGATCGATCTGGAGGATGTCACAGATGGTCGGGAAGATGTCGACCTGGGAGACCAACGCATCACAGACCCGGCCGCCAGTGAATCCTCCGGGACCGCGCATGATCAGCAGGACGCCGGTTCCGTGGTCCGTGCAGTTGCACTTCATGAGCGGGAAGGCAATGCCATGGTCGGTGGTGGCGATCACCAGCGTGGTTTCGGCAAGGCCGTCCTCGTCCAGCGCATCGAGGAGCATCCCAAGCGCGGTGTCGAGCTGGCGGACGCTCTCGCCGTACGCGGCCATGTCGTAACGGGTTTCCGGGGCGTCCGGCAAGGGAGCCGGTGGTCGCACGTAGCGCCCGTCGGCGGGATCGACCAGCGGGAAGGGGCGGTGTGTCTCCACGAACCCGACGTCCATGAACAGCGGCCCAGCTGCCGCATCCTCGCCGTGCCTGCGAATGGCCTCGACCGCGCGTGGCGCGATCGATGACCAGGAACGGTCCTCGTACTCCTCGACATGCTGGTAACCAAGCTCCGTGGGATAGCCGGAGCCAACATGCTGGATGCCATAGAGGCCGGTCTGGTACCCGTTGTCGCGCAGGGTCGTCGCGAGGTGCTGGGAGGGATCATTGAGCCGAAACCCGCGATGCGTCAGGCCCAGCATGCCGGCGGAGTGGGGACTCTGCCCAGTCAGCAGCCCGGCCCGGCTCGGCGAACAGGTCGGAGCCGAGGTGAACGCCTGCCGGAACAGGATGCCCTCCCCGGCGAGCCGCTGGTAGTTGGGGGTATCGAGCGCGAACCCGTAGGGCGAGACATAGCGACCGGTGTCATGGGAGTGGACATAGAGAATATTCGGGCGAGGGGTGGTCATGTTGGACGAGCTCCTGGGGCGTTCTTCACGCTTTCAATGGGTGCTGGTACACCTCACATCATCTGTAGCTTGT
>DASYVY010000427.1:0-11182 GCA_035936535.1 Thermomicrobiales bacterium
GTCGAGCGCACGGTCATGATCCGCCATGCGCTAAGGGCAGCGCTGGTGCCGATCATCTCGCTCGTTGGCATCTTTACCGTTGGCCTGATCGGAAGCTCCGTGCTGACGGAAGAGGTGTTTGCGCGACCCGGTCTAGGCAAGTTGATGATCGGGGCGACGCGACAGCGAGATTACACGCTGCTCCAGGCCATCATGGTGGTCTACGCCTTCATCATCGTGATCGTCAATATCGTCGTCGACATCATCTATACGATGGCCGACCCACGCGTCAGGCACCGATAATGGCAAACGCACAAGCACAGGTTCCGCTCGGTCCGGGTTCGGCCGTACCGAGCGGAAACGCCGCGAGCCCGGTCAAATTGGTATCCCAGCGTCAGCGCGCCTGGCGCACCTTCAGCCGGAACCGATCCGCCTTGGTGGGGCTGGCCCTGATCATCCTGATCGTGCTGATCGCGATCTTCGCGCCGCTGATCGCCCCACATGATCCCACGAGCCAGAGCACGATTAACCGGCTCCAGGATCCGTCAGGCACTCACCTGCTTGGCCGGGATGACTATGGCCGCGATGTCCTTTCGCGAATCCTCTATGGCACCCGAGTTGCCCTGCTCGTTGGCGTTTTATCGGTCCTTCTGGGCGGTGCTCTCGGCACCACGATCGGGATCATCGCCGGGTATTTCGGAGGCAAGATCGAGACGGTCCTGATGCGGATCGTCGATGTCATGCTCTCCTTCCCCGACCTGATCACCGGCCTTCTCGTGATGGCGGTGCTTGGCTCCGGTCTGATGAAGCTGATTATCGCGATCGGACTCACGATCGCGCCGCGCTTTGCCCGGATCGCCTACGGTGCCACGCTCTCGCTCAAAGAGAAGGAGTTCGTCGATGCGGCCCGCGCCCTCGGGCAGCGCAGCCGGGTCATCCTGACACGGCACATCCTGCCGAATATCGGCGGTGAACTGCTCGTGCTCGGGAGCCTGTGGACGGCGTCCGCCATCCGCCTCGAAGCCAGCCTCAGCTTCATTGGTCTCGGCGTGCCGCCGCGCACACCGACGTGGGGGCAGATGATCCGGGATGGCACCCGTTACCTCGTGGACTTCCCGATTCTCAGCCTCGCCCCGGGTGTCGCGCTGCTCATCACGGTGTTCGCGTTCAATCTGGTGGGCGATGGGCTTCGCGACATGCTCGACCCCCGTTCCCGCTGACTTCCTCTGATGCAGTCGCCCCGTTCGTAGGGGGCAATCATCGGAGTCCTGTAGTAGCCGCTCGTGTGGCGGCCAATTGGCGCTAACCGGTGATCGCCCTGACCGGGAACAGGTTTGCCTCACACCCATGGCTGGCACAATGGGCCGCATCCGCCAATAGGCAATTGCGAAGCAATTGAGCGGAGCGTCCCATCGATGGCTTCGCCATCACCTGTGAGACCAGACACTACGCGATTGCACCGGTTAGCCGCCGGTTGGCCGGTCACGCCAGGGACGGACAGGATGCGCGCCATAGATCATCGCAAGGAGTGCCCGTGTCCCAGCCAACTGCCACGTCGAGATCGGTTGTCATCATCGGTGGCGGGATCAGCGGGACGGCGGCGGCATACGAACTCGCCCGGCGTGGCGTCTCCGTCACCCTGCTCGAACGCGGCGATCTTGCCAGCATGGGATCCGGCTGGACGCTTGCCGGGGTCCGGCAATCCGGACGTCACCCGGCGGAGCTGCCGCTCGCCCAGGCGGCGGTGCGCCGCTGGGAGCATCTTTCCGAGGAACTGGACGCTGATGTCGAATACCGCCAGAACGGCAATCTCCGGCTAGCGCTGACCGAAGATGATGTGCCAGCGATCCGGCAGGTGGTGGAGGACGGCAACGCGGCGGGGATCGCCATGTCGTATCTGCCGGATATCCACACCATTCACGAGGTCGCGCCCGCCCTGACCCACCATCTCGCCGGGGCGTCATTCTGCCCAACGGATGGCCACGCCAACCCCCATCTCACCGTGAACGCGTTCGCCGCCGCGGCCAGGCGTCACGGAGCGACGATCCGGACAGGAATAGAGGTCCAGGCGCTGATGACCAAGGGCGGAACGGTAACGGGCGTGCGGACGGCGACAGGCGACCTCATGACCGGGACGGTCATCGTCGCGGCGGGCGTCTACACCCCGTACCTGCTCGATCCACTCGGCATCCACATCACGTTCGATACCGTCCAGGTGCCGGCGGTTCAGACGGTAGCGGTATCGCCCATGCTCCAACAGGTCCTCGGCATCTCGACCGGAGGATTCGCTGGTCGCCAGGAAGCGTCCGGACGTTTCCGGCTGACCGGTTTCTCGATCCCCTGGAACGAGCCATGGCATGACCCGGAGAATGTGTTGCCGACGATGACGCAGGTTCAGGAGACGATCAGCTGGGCCTGTCGCCTGATCCCTGCTATCCGGGACGTGCGAATGGCGCAGGTCTGGGGCGGTCTTATCGACAAGACGCCGGATGCCCTGCCCGTGATCGAGCGAACGCCAGACATCGACGGGCTCGTCGTCGCGGCGGGGTTCAGCGGCCACGGTTTCTGCCTGGGACCGGTCACGGGGGAGATCCTTGCCGATCTCGCGACCGAAGGGCGCACCGCTCACCCGATCACGCCCTTTGCCAGGCAGCGGCTGGATACGACCGGCCAACGCGAAGCGGTGTCGCTTCACGGCTAAGGGGGGATCGGGGATGGACCGGATCAGCGTGCCTAGAGCACCCGCAGCCGGTGCCTGATCGCGATGCTGACCAAGACGACGGGAAGGCCGATCAACGACAGGGCATATCGTTCGCGGGATGAGCCATCGCCACGCCGCGGCCGGCGCCTGTCGATACGGCGGCGTAGATCGAGCCGACCCCGCCAGCGGGCGACGACCATCCTCGCTGGCAACCGGTTGTCGCTCACCTCGGCGCGGATCGCGAATGGCCACCCGGCTAGATCGCCCATCTCCCTACAATCGATCGACAGTTCCATGGTGCGGTCACCTTTCCGGGATGCCGATATGCTGCACGGAGCGTACGAGCCGTCCTGACACCACCCACTATGCCCCATGGTGCGTCGTGAATGGTTACGAATCTGTTACGCGCGGGGCGGGAGCAGACCAACCCGGGCAGCGGAGCGCCTTCGGCCAACAGCCCCGCACGTCATGGTATCGACCCAACCCTTCCGAGCGTCATCGTGGGTATCACGGTCATCATGGTGTCTTGCGACGATCGAGGCGCTCCACGTCGAACATGGAGAACACGTCAGCCCTGCGACGAACAGGGTTCCTTGCGGTCACGGACGGCCCGCGTCGCATCTGACAGACCGGTCCACAGCACCGTGCCACCTCGCAAAGGCGGCCCGTCGAGCATCGGGGCCTGTGGCCCGACGGGCCCGACTGTGCGGTGCGCCGCTCGCTCTGCCGCCGGGGCATGGCCCCCACCCGGATTTCCGGTTATCCCTCCTGTCGTTGCCCGGAAGCGGTTGCTACACTCGGGTGAGATGGCTACGGCGGTCTGCCGGCACTGCTTGCCGGCAGTGCCGGGCCAGCACATTGTTGACGGGAGCGGAAGACATGGTGACATCGAACAACAGTGCGTTCGAGACCACAGGCCGATCTATCCTCGATCGGGCGCAGAGCGTGAGCATGCTGGACCTGCCGGTTTACCGCGTGATCCGGCGAGATCCCAGGGCAACCAAAGAGGCGGCGATCGTCGTTGCGGTCGTTGCCGTAGCGTCTGCCATCGGCAGCGCCGGAGACGAGGGCGGTCGTATCCTCGTCAGCCTGATCGGGGCGTTCCTGGGGTGGCTCGTACTGAGCGGGATGACCTACTTCTTCGGAACCACCATCTTTGGGACACCGACGACCCAGGTCAACATGGAGTCGCTGTTGCGCACGCTGGGCTACGCGCAGGCGCCGGGTGTGCTGGCGCTCTTCGGCATCATTCCGCTGTTCGGGTGGATGCTGGTGTTGGCCGGAGGTCTCTGGAGTGTGGTCACCGCCGTGGTCGCGATCCGCGAAACGCTTCATCTCAGCACGCTGCGAGCGGTGCTGATCGCGATCCTCGCCGTGATCGCGACCACCGTGGTTACCGGGATCCTCGGCCTGTTGCTCGGTCTCAATGTCAGCTCCGGCTCGCTCCTGTGAGCGACCACGCACGAGGGCTTTATGTCTGACACCGTGATTGACGGAATCGACCTCCGGGTCGTCGACCATGATTCGTTCGTTGCCTTCGATGTCAACCATTACGCGTTCGGCGCAACGCCCTCGGCGCTGGATCCGGAACGGGCCCGGAAGAGCATCCCGTACCTCAAAGACGCCACGGCGATCGCGGCATTCGTGGGCGAGAAGCCCCAGGCGACCGCCGTGGTGCACTCGATGACGCAGCAAGTCCGTGGAGCGGTCCTCCCGATGGGAGGCGTCGGGGGCGTCGCGTCATTGCCGGTCGGCCGCCGCAAGGGGACCGTGCGCCGGCTGATGGCCTACAGCTTCGGGATCATGCGGGATCGGGGCGAGAGCGTCTCCACGCTGTATCCGTTCCGGGAGTCGTTCTACGAGCGCCTTGGCTACGCAGGATTCCCGAAACCCCGCTACGTGAAACTCCTGCCGGAGGCGCTCGGTCCACTCGTTCGGATGGAAAAACCGGGTGATATCGATCAAGTGTCGATGTCCGAGGGCTTCGATGCCTGGCGCAGATTCCTTGAAGCGTATCAGCGGGACCACCACGGATTCTCGCTCAAGGCGCTCAGCAACGCCGTCCACGGCCGGGACGAGAACGTCGCCTGGGTTGCATTCGTCCGCGAGCAGGGCGAGATCACCGGCGCGATGACGTTCCGGATCACCGGCTACACCGGATCGCTGCACGCGGAGACCTTCTACTACCGGACAAGAGCCGCGCGGTACCAGCTCCTGGCCTGGATCGGCCGTCACGTCGATCAGGTCAAGGATGCCTGGATCAAGCTCGGCCCGCAGGAATTCCCCGAGCTTTGGTATGGGGACCTGAACCTGGAGATCACCACGAGGTTCGAGCATGCCTGGCCCGCGCCGATGGCGAGGATCATCTCGGTCGCGGACTTGGGCGGGCTCCAGGCCGGGGATGGCCGGATCGCGGTCGACCTCGTCGATGAGCTTTGTCCCTGGAACGCGTCGGTCTGGACGCTGACCGGATCGGACGGCATGCTGGCGGTCGAGCCGGGCGGCACCCCCGAGTGCCGGATCACGATCCAGGGGCTTTCGGCGCTCGTCTATTGCGGGCATGATCCAGCCGATTTCGTCTATCGCGGCTGGGGCGATCCCGACGCGCCGGCGCAGGCAACCCTGCGCACGCTCTTCCCGCCCGTGTTCCCGATGTTGCACGAGCAGTTCTAGGGCGGCGGCTCTCGTGTCGGGGCATCCCAGCCGATACACCATGCAACGCACCGGGAGTTTCTTGCGGTGGCCCATGGCTACCTCACCACAAATCCGACCTTGATGGATCCTCGACTGCACCATTACTCGACACAGCGAGGCGGGTGGCCCGCTAGCCACCCGCCCTCTTGTGCTGCGATTTTCCTGCGAGGATTAGCCTTCGAGGAGCAAGGACTCCGGGTCCTCGATCAGCTCCTTGATCTTGACGAGGAACTGCACCGCCTCGCGGCCATCGACCACCCGGTGGTCGTAGGACAGGGCGACGTACATCATCGGCCGGATCACGACCTCGCCGTCACGGGCGACCGGCCGCTGCTGGATCGTGTGCATGCCGAGGATGCCGACCTGTGGGGTGTTCAGGATCGGCGTCGAGAGCAGCGATCCGAACACGCCGCCGTTGGTGATCGTGAACGTGCCACCCTGGAGCTCGGCAAGGGAGAGCGTGTTGTCCCGCGCCCTGGTCGCCAGCTCCAGGATCTCGCGCTCGATCTCCGCGAAGCTCTTGCGGTCGGCGTCCCGGACAACCGGGACCACCAGCCCCTCTTCAACGCCAACGGCAATGCCGATGTCGTAGTAGTTCTTGAGGACCAGCTCGTTGCCCTGGAGCTCGGAGTTGACCTGCGGGAAGGCCTTGAGCGCCCCGATCGCCGCCTTCGAGAAAAACGACATGAAGCCAAGGCCGACGCCATGGCGCTCCTTGAAGGCATCCTTCCGGCGTGACCGAACCTCCATGACCGCGGACAGGTCGATCTCGTTGAACGTGGTGAGCATCGCCGCCGTCTGCTGTGCCTGAACGAGACGGGTAGCGATGGTCTGGCGACGGCGCGAGAGGCGGACGCGTTCCTCGCGTGAGGGGTCGCCGCCAACCGCCGCGGCTGCTGGCACCGGTTCCGCCTTGGAGGCCGGCGTGGCCTGGGGTTGAGCAGGTGGTTGGGCCTCTGCCTGCGCAGTGGCTTGCTCCGCTGCTGGCGCCGTGGACCCGTTCTGCCGGCCCGAGCTGGCCTGGCTCGCGGCATAGGCGAGCAGATCGTCCCGGGTGATGCGGCCGCCCGGCCCCGATCCTGTCACCCGGGACAAGTCGATGTGATACTCCGCGGCCATCCGCCGCACCGCCGGTGCGGCCCGGCCGCCGGAGCCTTCCTCGGAAGGTGCCTGCGTGGTCCCCTCCGGCGTCGGGGAAGCGTCCGGAGGCGTGCTGGATTCCGCCCTGGGTGACGCTGTCGGCTCGACCGGCGATGCTGCTTCCGATTCCGGCACTTCGGCCACCGTCTGGGCGTCCGGTACCGATACGGCTGTATCGCCTCCGGCAGAGGCCGCTTCGGACTGGCCATTGCCGCCCGCGCCGTCCCCTGCCTCGAGCATGCCGAGGACCTCACCAACGGTGACGGTATCGCCTTCTTGTTTCTGGATTGGCCCGAGAACCCCGTCATCCTCGGCGGTGACATCGAGATTGACCTTGTCCGTCTCCAGCTCAAGGATCGTCTCGCCGCGGCTGATGGCGTCACCTTCACTCTTCAGCCACTGGCCGACGACGGCGTCGACCAGCGACTCACCCAGTGGCGGAACCTTGATCTCGATCGCCATGCTCTTTATCGCTCTCCCGATCTTTCATGTCCGCGCTCGGCACCGACAGTTCCGGGCTGGATGGGTACGGACCAAGCCGGGTGCCGTTCTTCAATCCGATGATGGAGCAGACTGTTTCAATCCGGATCCGTCAACACCATGGCCGACGTTGCCGTTGCTGGCTCCGGCTCGTCCGCCAATGCGGCTGCTGTTTCGGAGACCGCCGCACTCTTCTTCGACGGCTTCTTCACCGCCCCGTCCTTCGATGACCCGTTGCTCGATCCGGCGTGGCGCCCGTTCCGGGATGCTGCCGCCTTCGACGGTTCAGGCACATCCGAAAACGCCCCGGCGACGATCCGCGCCTGCTCGATGTTGTGCTGCTCGGCCGATCCTTCCGCGGGACTGGAACGATCCGGGCGCCCGATATAGCGAATCGGGAACGTCTGCTCGACCAGCTCCCGCAGCCGGGGCCGAACGAACAACCACGAGCCCATGTTCTTCGGCTCTTCCTGAAGCCAGACGATTTCCTGGAGATTCGGATAGTTGCCGATCACCTGCTTGATCGCAGTGGACTGGAACGGCGCGAGCTGCTCGACGCGGACAACGGCGACATGGTCCGCGCCCTCGCGGTCCGGACTGCTGTCCAGGTCGATCGCGACCCGGCCGCTGCAGAGCACGAGGCGCGTCACACTGTCCCGGCGGTCCTGTGCCTGGGGATCGTCGATCACGGGCAGGAACACGCCGCTGGTCAGTTCTCCGACCGTCGAAGCCGCCATCGGGTGACGCAGCAGGCTCTTCGGCGTCATCAGCACGAGTGGTCGAGGATCCGACCGAAGCCGGGCCGCCTGGCGGCGCAGCAGATGAAAATACTGGGCGGAAGTCGTGCAGTTCGCCACGCGCAGGTTGTCACGCGCGGAGAGTTGGAGAAATCGCTCGAGCCTGGCACTGGAGTGCTCCGGCCCCTGCCCCTCGTAACCATGAGGGAGGAGAAGCGCCAGGGACGGCTCCTGGCCCCATTTGGCACGGGCAGCCGAGAGGAACTGGTCGATGATCACCTGTGCGCCGTTGGCGAAATCGCCGAACTGGGCTTCCCAGAGAACGAGGGCTTCCGGCGCGTGGACGCTGTAGCCATACTCAAAGCCCATGCAGGCGTTTTCCGAAAGCGGGCTGTTATAGAGGCCGAACGAGGCCTTGGCGTCTGGCAGAGCCTCGAGCGGGGAATACGCCTCGCCGTTCTTGAAATCATGCAGGACGAGATGCCGCTGGCTGAATGTGCCGCGCTCGGCATCCTGGCCGGTAAAGCGGATGGGCGTGCCATCGGCGAGGATCGCCGCGAAGGCGAGCGCCTCGGCATGGGCCCAATCGATCTTCCCGTCGGGATCGTCGAGGACCTTGCTCCGCCGGTCCCAGTTGCGCTTGAGCTTGGGATTCGGGGTAAACCCGTCCGGCAACGCATGGATCGCCGCTTGAAGTGTCTTGAGCCGCCCTTCCTCGACGGCGGTCACAACTTCTTCGCGCGGTGTCTTCTGAGTGCTCTCTTCCTCTTCGAAGCTCTCCGTTCCCTCGGTGATACCCCGGCGCAACTTCACAAGCCGGTCGAGGATGCGCTGTTCCATCCTGCTGGCATCGTCCGCGGAGACGACTCCCTCGGACTCGAGCCGCTTGGCCCAGATGGCCCGGGCCGTGGGGTGCTTGGAGATCTTCGCGTACATGAGCGGCTGGGTGAAAGCCGGCTCGTCGCCTTCGTTGTGCCCCCAGCGCCGGTACCCAACCAGGTCGATCAGGAAATCCTTGCCGAACTTCCGGCGATAGGCCATCGCGAACCGGGCGACCATCACGCAGGCAACCGGATCATCGGCGTTGACGCGGACGACCGGGATCTCGAAGCCCTTGGCCAGGTCGCCGGCAAAGGTCGTCGACCGCGAGTCGCGCCAGTCGGTGGTATAGCCGATCTGGTTGTTGACGATGATGTGGATCGCGCCCCCAACGGTGTACCCTCGGAGCCCGGAGAGATTGAGGCTCTCCGCGACGATTCCCTGACCCGGGAAGGCAGCGTCGCCATGGAGGACGATCGCCAAGGTCCTGGATTTGTCCTGGATCGGGGCACCCCTGTGGGATCGATCGTCCTGGGCGGCACGGGCCATGCCGAGCACGACCGGGTTGACCGCTTCCAGGTGGCTTGGGTTCGGAGCGAGCACGACCGGAACCTTGACCCGCTCTCCCGTGTCCGGATTCTGCGCCAGCCGGGCACCGAGGTGGTACTTCACGTCGCCGGTGCGGACATCGTCGCTCGAATCGGGTGCTGTTCTCTTCTTGCCGATCCCGCCCTCGAACGCCGCGATGATCGCGCCGTAGGGTTTGCTCAGGATATGGGTCATGACATTGAGACGACCACGATGCGCCATGCCCATCAGGACTTCCCGCGCACCGGCCGATGTCGCCTCATCGATGATCTTGTCGAGCATGGGGATCAGGACATCGGTTCCCTCGATCGAGAACCGTTTCTGCCCCAGATACGTCTGGTGGAGAAATCGCTCGAAGACCTCGACCTGGGTCAGGCGTTCCAGAAGCTTGCGCTTGGCACTCGCATCCAGATCAAGGTGGAACTCCCCTGACTCCACGGCATTGGTCAGCCAGAAGCGCTCCTCGGCAACCTGGATGTGATCGAAGTCATACCCGACCGAGCCGATATAGCGTTCCCGCAATTGCTGGATCGCGGCGGCGGCATTGGCGGCGCCCTCCGCGACCTCGCCGCCAACGACGTCGGCCGGGATCTTTCCCAGATCCGCCTCCGTAATCCCGTATGTTGCCGGATCGAGCTCCGGTGCGCCGGGGGGCTCCGATCCAAGCGGATCGACGCGTACGCCGAGATGGCCGTATTCCCGGATCCCGTTGGCAAGGCCGACGACGGCCGCTACCTTGACCAGGTCAGGCCCGCTTGTCGCCGGCGGTGCTCCATGCCCATTCTGCGCGGCAGGCGTGGCCGGAGCCGCCACGGTGGCGACTGTTTCGAGGTCGGAGGGGGATAAGGTGTCGAAGAACCGGCGGGAATCGGCATCGACCGATTCGGGATCAGCCAGATACTCGTCGTAGAGCTCTAGCACGTAGCCTGCGTTGGGCCCATAAAACGCGCTGAGGTCGCTCATTGTTCTGTCCGTTTGGCTCCTGATACGGGTATCGGCTTTGCAGCTGGTGCTCGCATCATCTCTGCATCGACCGGTGCCGGCGAGGCGCTCGTGCGGCTGCCTTATCAGCGACCGGAGCCCAGTTCATGGTTGGCAGGACTACCTTCGCAGGCTTTGGCCCGACCGTCCAGAGTGGACCTGTTTTCACCGGGGAGCATAGCATAATTCAGCGTTAATCAGACGCCCGCTATGCCTCATGGTGCCTCACATTGCCGTGCCTTCATCGCGGTTTCAGCCCGATTCTCGCTGCTGATTCGAGTATGTGATCCTTTTCACAAGGTACAAGGGTATATCGGACTGAAAGCTCCAGTTTCGGCGGTCGGGCCCGGGCACGCAGGGCACCGGCGAACCGACGACGAGGCCGCACGATCCCACGTCCAAGGGTCGCCGGGTTGTCCGCGACGGGCTCCGCGGGGCCCGTCATGCGGTCTCAGCCCGCCGACATGACGCCGTTCCGGCGACAATTTCCGCCAGGCTGACCGGTTGACAATCGTTCGGCAATGTCGCTGAAGTGTATGGAAAAATAGGAACATTTGTTCTATAATGGATGCATGGAGACGGAAAGGACCTTCCATATCCGCATCTTCCCTTGCGAAGAATGCGGGAGGATGACGACGGCAATGAACGTACCGACACATGAACGACCCAATACGTTGGACCGATGGCAAGCGGCGCTCATACGGGCGTGGCGCGAGGGCGTCGATCTTCGTCAGCTTGTCGGATCCGGTGCCTGGATCGCCACCAGTGCCAGCGATGGCACGGCCGCCTTCATGGTGACGGAACATACCTGCGAGTGCTTCGCGGCGGAGTTCAGCGATCCGGTCTGCAAGCACCGCGCATTGTTGCGCCACCGGCTCGGACACCTTCCCACGCCCGAGCGGTTGTCTCGTCCCCTGCCGCGCCGACGAAAGCAAGCAGCGCCGGACGTGAACCAGGAGGAACTGTTGCTTGCGGCTGCATGATGACCCTGAATACGGTCATCATGCGCGCGAGCGACAGGGTGTACCCACGAAACACGACTACCACGACTACAGTGAAAGCG